>JAUWHM010000041.1 GCA_030605915.1 Nitrospirota bacterium
TAAAAGGCTCTCCGCCTAATAACAATTATCAACAAAAACAACGCGCTCTCAAAAAAGAAAAAGAACACTAACTAATAAAACCATGAAAATAGGACATTTCTATTAAGTTAAAAATAGGACATTTCTATTTCGTCTTGACAGAGAAGGAGAAGACGGTTGACATACACGGAGAATGTGGTAGAATCCAAGCGGTGATATGAAAAAGATCGGCTTTGACAGCGAGAAATACCTTGGAGAGCAGTCCAAGGCGATTCTGGATAGAGTGAAGAAATCCGATCACAAGCTCTATCTTGAATTTGGAGGAAAACTCTGTTTTGATTATCATGCAGCCCGGATTCTGCCGGGGTATGACCCCAGAGTGAAGATGAGACTTCTCGAGATGTTAGGGGATAAGGTGGAGGTCATATTCTGTGTCTATGTCAAGGATGTGGAGATGGGTAGACTGAGGGGAGATTTCGGGATGACCTATGATACTGCCACCTTGTATATGATAGATGACCTTAAAGATTGGGGACTGGATGTCTCAAGTGTTGTCCTTACCCGCTTTGGAGGTGAATCACAGGTAATCAGGTTTAAGGAAAGATTGGAAAGGAAAGGTATAGCTACCTATACCCATGGAGAGATAGCTGGCTATCCATCGGATGTGGAGAGGATTGTAAGCGATGAGGGCTATGGCCGAAATCAATATATTAAAACTAAGAAACCTATAGTTGTTGTTACCGCTCCCGGTCCTGGCAGCGGAAAGTTGGCTACTTGCCTTTCGCAGATGTATCACGACCATAAGAGGGAGATCCATTCAGGCTTTGCCAAATTTGAGACATTCCCCATCTGGAACTTGCCTTTGAAACACCCGGTGAATGTAGCCTATGAATCAGCCACCTGTGATTTAAAGGATTTTAACTTAGTGGATCCATTTCACCTGGAGACCTATAAGAAAGAGGCTATCAATTACAACAGAGATGTGGAGGCCTTTCCCATACTGAGGAAGATTCTGGAGAAGATTGTCGGAGATGGTAAGGATATGGTAATGTATAATTCCCCCACTGATATGGGGGTAAATCGAGCTGGTTTCGGGATCGTTGATGATGAGACAGTACAAGAAGCAGCTAAACAGGAGATCATACGAAGGTATTTTCGCTATCATTGGGAGTTTATGCTTGGGGTGCAGAAGAAGGATACGGTGGATCGGGCCAGGGGCTTGATGGAGGAGCTTAGTTTGAGGGAGGAGGATAGACCCTGTGTAGTTCCTGCCAGGAAGGCAGCCGTTCAGGCTGAAAGGAAAGGCAAGGGGCATAAGGGTATATTCTGTGGGACCGCTATAGAACTCCGGAATGGAAAAATTGTTACTGGAAAGAACTCTCCATTATTACATGCGGCCTCGGCTTGTGTCCTCAATGCTATAAAGAAGTTGGCAAAGATACCGGATAAAATACACCTCTTACCAAGGATGGTTATTAATAATATCGGCGTGCTTAAAAAAGATGCCCTGGGGATGAGATCAGAAAGCTTGGATGTGGAGGAGATATTGGTTGCCCTTTCTATAAGCGCCACCGCCAATCCGGCCGCAGAGGCAGGGATGAAAGAGTTGGGCCAATTAAAGGGGTGCGAAATGCATATGACCCACATACCTTCAGATGGTGATGAGGGGGGTTTGAGAAAACTTGGCATTAACATGACCACCGATGCTAACCCTACTGCCCCCGGATATTTTTTGAGGAATGAGCATTGATGAGACCAACATACGCCAGACGGCTTAAAGCCTTACAGGAGATAAGCAGGACCATTGTCTCTGACCTTTATCTTGATGATATACTGCGCCTGATAGTTACGGTGACCGCAGAAGTGATGAACTCAAAGATTTGTTCCCTCTGGTTTTTAAAGGAGAAGGACAAAGTTTTGAAGCTGCGAGCTACTCAAGCTATAGATGAGGAATACATCAAGGAAAGAACCTTAGAATTCGGTGAAGGAATTGTCGGCATTGTGGCCAAGCAGAAGAAAGCCATGAAAATCCTGAATGTCCTGAAAGAGCCGAAATACAAGGAGAAGAGGTTAGCTAAAAAACTCGGACTTTCTTCCATGTTAAGTGTTCCAATGGAGGTGAAAGGTAAGCTCATCGGCGTAATAAATAGTTACACTTCCACACCCCACCGATTTACTAAATCTGAAATAGAAACTCTCATTACGGTAGCCAATCAAGCGGCCATTGTCATAGAGAATACCCGGTTGATGGTAAGGACTAAAGTTATTCAAGAGGAATTGGAGACGCGTAAGGTTGTAGAGAAAGCCAAAGGTATTTTGATGAAGGAAGGCGGCCTGACCGAAGAGGATGCCTTTCGCCGAATACAGAAAAAGAGTATGAATAGCCGCAAATCCATGCGGGAAATCGCCGAGGCGATTATTCTATCCTGTGAATTACGGAAGTAGGGAAACCCAGACCTGTAGAAGGAGTAAATAATGCCTGAAGAAATCAAGAGGGTAGAGAAGTTAGATGAGGTGGTTATCTCCAAGGCAATAATTGAAGGGTTCATGAAAGATTTCCTGAATTATCTGGAGGTGGATGTAGCTATAGCTGGTGCGGGTCCAGCCGGGATGATCGCTGGCTATTTTCTGGCAAAAGAAGGAAAAAAAGTTGTTATCTTTGAACGAAAGCTCAGTGCTGGCGGCGGTATGTGGGGCGGAGGGATGATGTACAATAAATGTGTCTTCCAGGAAACCTCAAAGCCGATCCTTGATGAAATTGGCATAAGAATATCTAAGTATCAGGAAGGTTATTACACAACTGATTCGTTGGAGACGGTCTCTTGTCTATGTTCATCCGCAATTAAGGCCGGAGCTAAGATATTTAATCTTATATCGGTTGAGGATGTAATGATTAGAGAAAATAGGGTTAGCGGTTTAGTTTTAAACTGGAGTGCTGTTTCTTTAGCTAACCTGCATGTTGACCCAATAAGCGCTCGGGCAAAATATGTAGTGGATGCAACCGGGCATGATGCCGAAATTGTCAGGATAATTACTCGGAAAATCGGGAAGAAACTTTTGACCTCAACAGGAGAGCTCCTGGGGGAGAAGCCTATGTGGGCTGAAGTTGCAGAGAATACGATTGTTGAGAATACAAAAGAGGTTTATCCTGGTCTTTATGCAGCTGGCATGGCGGCAAATGCTGTCTATGGTGGTCCGAGGATGGGTCCAATATTTGGAGGGATGTTACTTTCCGGACAGAGAGTAGCCAGGCTAATCTTAGATGCTTTAGGGTAGAGACAGAAGGAGATGATGGTTTAGAAATGGGGGTAGTGAAATGGCAAGAATAGCCAACGATGTTACGGGGCTTATAGGAAATACTCCTCTGGTTAGGTTGAATAGAATTACCTCTGGCCTGAATGTTACTATTGTAGCCAAGTTAGAATTTTTCAATCCACTCTCCAGTGTAAAAGATAGGATTGGGGTAAGCATGATTGAGGCTGCTGAGCGCAGCGGACTTATTAAGGAAGATACGATTATCCTTGAGCCTACCAGTGGCAATACGGGCATTGCTCTTGCCTTTGTCTGTGCGGCCAAGGGATATAAGATTGTCCTTACCATGCCTGATACGATGAGCCTTGAACGTAGAAGCTTGCTCAAGGCCTTTGGTGCTGAATTGATCCTTACCCCGGGCAGCGAAGGTATGAAGGGTGCAGTGAAGAAGGCAGAGGAATTGGCAGAAAACGACCCTCGATATTTTATTCCTCAGCAATTCAAAAATCCAGCTAACCCTGAGATTCACCGCAAGACCACTGCTGAAGAAATCTGGAGGGATACTGATGGCAAAGTGGATATCTTAGTTGCTGGAGTGGGCACTGGAGGAACAATTACCGGGATAGCGGAGGCAATTAAAAAAAGAAAGCCCGAATTTAAAGCTATTGCTGTTGAACCCGGGGAGTCACCTGTCCTTTCTCGCCAAAAATACGGCGAGCAGGCCGGTGGAGAGCCTGGGCCGCATAAGATTCAAGGCATTGGCGGCGGTTTTATCCCTGATGTCTTAAGAATGGATTTGGTTGATGAGGTTATTAAGGTTAGCGATGAGGATGCAGGAGTTATGACTAGAAGGTTGG
>JAUWHM010000153.1 GCA_030605915.1 Nitrospirota bacterium
ATTCACGAACTCAAATCCACCGCCTGATGGTAGAGGCTCCAGCTCCAACCAGACATGCCCATACTGGCCTCTACCTCCAGTCTGGCGAATGAACTTACCTTCCACCCGAGCTAAGTTGCGAATCGTCTCCTTATAAGCCACCTGAGGCTTACCAACTTCAGCTACTACCTTGAATTCCCTCAGGAGTCTTGACACCAGGATTTCTAAATGAAACTCTCCCATACCGGAGATTATCCTCTGTCCAGTCTCCTTATCTACTTTCACTTTGAAGGTGGGGTCCTCCTCAGCCAACTTTCGTAAAGCAACAGTGAGTTTCTCCTCTTCCGCTTTCGTCTTTGGTTCGATAGCTACCCAGATGACTGGACTGGGAAAATGTATCGATTCCAAAATTATCGGTCGAGCCTCTTCACACAAGGTATCCCCGGTGGTCGTTGCCCGCAGCCCAACCACTCCGCCAATATCCCCGGCGTAGATTTCTCTAATCTCTTCTCTTTTGTTGGCATGCATCTGTAAGATCTTAGATATCCTCTCCTTCTTCCGCAATCTTGAATTATAAACATAATCTCCCGAGCGCAGTTTTCCGGAATAGACCCGCAGATAGGTCAACCGGCCCACATAGGGATCGGTGACCACCTTGAAAGCTAAGGCGGAGAAGGGTCCCTCGTCGTCAGCGCATCTTTCTTCCTCCTCTTCAGTCAGACAGTCGCTTGCAGCACTCTTACGTGTAATCCCTCGAATAGCTGGAACATCGACCGGTGAAGGGAGATAATTGACGATGCCATCTAAAAGCGGTTGAATTCCTTTATTGCGCCGTGCCGCTCCACAGAGAACGGGAATGAATGAATCACTTAAGGTAGCCCGCCGAATGGCTCTTTTAATCTCCTCAGAACTTAACGCTTCTCCTTCCACATACTTACTCATTATCCCTTCATCGTACTCAGATAACTTTTCTAATAACTTCCCCCGATATTCCTCTGCCTGGGGAAGGCACTCAGCCCTAATCTCCTCTACCTGGCAACTGAAGTCCTCTTCAGAATAGAGGATCTCCCTCATCTCGATGAGATCAACCACCACTTCAAAATTACCTTCCTTTACCATGGGGAGTTGAAGTGGAACAGCTTCTGCTCCCAATCTTTCCCGCATCTCGCGGACTACCTCAAAGAAATCTGATTCAATTCTATCCATCTTATTGACGAAGGCTAAGCGAGGAATATGATATTTATCTGCCTGATGCCAGACCGTCTCCGACTGAGGCTCTACCCCTCCCACCCCGCAGAAGATGGCAATGACACCATCCAGTACCCTTAAAGAGCGCTCCACCTCAGCCGTGAAATCCACATGTCCTGGCGTATCTATGATATTGATGCGATGCCCCTTCCAGAAACAGGTAGTGGCCGCCGCCGTAATGGTCACTCCTCTCTCCTTCTCCTGGTCCATCCAGTCCATGGTGGCCGTTCCCTCGTCCACCTCGCCCATCCGATGCACCCGTCCGGTGCAGTACAGTATTCTCTCCGTAGTGGTTGTCTTTCCCGCATCGATATGGGCCATGATACCAATGTTTCTGACTTCAGATATAGGATACTCTCGGGCCACCGCAAAATCACCACCGGTAATGAGCAAAGGCTTTATTGGCTTCAGCCATGCGGTGGGTATCCTCCTTCTTCTTGATAGAAGCTCCTTCTCTTCGGGAAGCATCCATCAGCTCCCGAGCCAATCTCTCTTCCATGGGGAGCCCTTTACGCTGCTTGGTAAACTGAATAATCCAGCGGATGGCCAGGGCGTTGCGACGGTCCGTCCTGACATTCACGGGCACCTGATAAGTAGCTCCTCCCACGCGCCTGGATTTTACCTCTAAAACTGGCGTAACATTATCTACGGCCTGAGTGAAGACCTTGAGAGAAGGCTGCTTCATTTTTTGTTCAATAATATCCATAGACTTGTAGAAGATACCTTCAGCCGTACTCTTCTTCCCTTTTCGCATCAGCCCATTGATAAACTTAGCCACTAAGGTGCTGTTATATTTGGGGTCAGGCAATATTGTTCGGCGACTTGGCCTTCTCCTTCGAGGCATATCTTTTCTCCCCTACTTTGGCTTCTTGGCTCCATATCGGGAGCGGCTGCGCCTGCGGCCTTCCACTCCCGCTGTATCCAAGGTTCCCCTGACAACATGGTACCTAACCCCGGACAGGTCCCTTACCTTTCCTCCCTCAATGAGGACAATGGAATGTTCCTGGAGATTATGTCCCACTCCCGGAATATAAGCAGTGACCACCATCCCATTAGTCAGCCTCACCCTGGCCACCTTGCGCAGGGCCGAATTCGGCTTCTTGGGATTTTGAGTCCTTACCAGAAGGCAAACTCCCCGGCGCTGAGGACATCTTCCCAGAGCCCGAGCCTTGGCTCTCTTCTTAACTCTCTTTCTTCCCTTCCTGATTAACTGATTTATTGTCGGCATTCTTCAGTCCCTCTATCTCCCTACGTTTACCCATTCCTGTTCCGGCGGGGATGAGATGTCCCATAATGACATTTTCCTTCAGACCCCTCAGCTCATCTGTCTTCCCACTGGAAGCAGCTTCGGTGAGAATTCTGGTTGTCTCCTGGAAGGAGGCCGCCGATATGAAACTATCGGTGGTCAGGGAAGCTTTAGTGATCCCTAATAGCACCGGGACAGCCCGAGCCGGCTTACCTCCCTTGTTAGCTATTACTTTCTCATTCTCTTCCTGATAGCGGAACTTATCTACCTGCTCTCCCATCAAGAAGCTGGTTCCTCCGGCCTCCTCTATCTCCACCTTACGAAGCATCTGGCGCATGATGACTTCAATGTGCTTATCATTAATGGTCACTCCCTGCAACCGGTATACTTCCTGAACCTCATTGAGCAGATATCCCTGAAGATTCTTCATTCCTCGGACTCTTAAGATATCCTGAAGAACCACTGGTCCGTCTATCAGTTGCTGCCCGGCTACCACGCTGTCTCCCTTATAGACATTCAAATGCTTTCCAGGCGGGATGAGGTACTCTTTCACCATGCCCGTCTCATCATTCTTTACTACTATCCGGCGCTTACCCCTGATCGAGCCAGCGAACTCCACCACTCCATCGATCTCAGTAATGATAGCAGGGGACTTCGGACGTCGTGCCTCAAATAGTTCCACTACCCGTGGTAGACCTCCAGTGATATCCACTGTTCCAGTGATCTCCCGCGGGGTCTTAGCCAATAGGTCCCCGGGAGAAACCGTCTGGCCATCCTTAACTACAATATGGGCTCGACTGGAAATGCTGTAGTATCCCAAAATCTCTCCTCTCTTATTCTGGATGACGATTTGGGGATGTAGTTCTTCTTTGTGTTCAATGATTACTCGCATGGTTAGGTTAGTGGTCTGATCCAGCTCCTCCCGCATGGTCAGCCCTTCAATAATATCTTCAAATCGGACTTTGCCTCCCACTTCGGTCATGATCGGTCGGGTGTAAGGATCCCACTGGACGAATAGCTCTCCTTTAGCCACTCTCCCTAAACGCTCCCGTCTTACCACTGCTCCAGACAGAACACTGTAGCGCTCCAGTTCCTTTCCTTCCTCATCGCAAATAGCCAAAGCACCGTTCCGATTTAAAACGACTACCTGTCCCTCTTTATTCCTCACTGTCTGTAAGTTGTGGTAATGGAGGATACCGTCATTCTTAGCAACAATCTTTGACTGTTCCACTGTCCGGGATGCCGTTCCTCCAATGTGGAAGGTTCTCATGGTAAGCTGAGTTCCCGGTTCTCCGATGGATTGGGCAGCAATTATCCCTATGGCCTCGCCTAACTCAACCTTTCCTC
Organism: Nitrospirota bacterium; assembly: GCA_030605915.1. Classification (GTDB taxonomy): domain Bacteria; phylum NPL-UPA2; class NPL-UPA2; order NPL-UPA2; family JAGMAN01; genus JAGMAN01. The sequence continues at coordinate 3,821 of JAUWHM010000153.1, forward strand.
CCGTAGCCAAATTGCGACCGTAACAGAGAGCACAGACTCCCCGTCTAGCCTCGCAGGTTAGGACAGAACGGATTCTCACTCTTTCGATCCCAGCCTCCTCGACGATCTCAGCGGCCTCTTCTGAGATCTCCTCCCCGGCTCTGACTATTGGCTCTCCCAACTGAGGAATGAGGATGTCATCCAGGGCCACTCGACCAAAGATCCTCTCCCTGAGGGGAACGATTTCCTCTCCACCTTCATAGATTCCTTCTACTACAATACCATTCAGGGTCTTACAGTCTTCCTTAGTGACAATCAGGTCCTGAGCCACATCGACCAGGCGCCTGGTGAGATAACCGGAATCCGCCGTCTTCAGAGCGGTATCGGCCAGTCCCTTCCTCCCTCCATGAGTGGAGAGGAAGTATTCCAGGACAGTCAGTCCCTCCCGGAAGTTGGCCGTGATGGGTGATTCGATGATCTCTCCGGAGGGTTTGGCCATCAATCCTCTCATCCCCGCTAACTGGCGGATCTGGAGCCGACTTCCCCTGGCCCCGGAATCGGCCATCATAAAGATAGGATTGAATTGGGCGGGGTCCTCTTTCCGCTTCAATTTTCCCAACACCATATCGGAAATCTTATCAGTAGCATGAGTCCAGGTATCGATGACCTTGTTATATCTCTCTCCATCAGTGATGACTCCTTTTCGATACTGCTCCTCAATGCTGTCCACCTCTCCACGAGCTTCCTTCAGGATCTCCTCCTTCTCCGGCGGTATCCTTATGTCATCGATGGCAATGGAGATTCCAGCTGAGGTAGCTACCTTAAAGCCAATCTCCTTTATATCATCTAAGAGTTTAGCCGTCTCTTCATAGCCTCGCTTTCGGTAACATAATCCGATAAGGAAGCTCAGGGTTTCTTTATCGATCTCCTTGTTGACGAATGGTAAAGCAGGGGGTAAGATCTCATTGAACAGAACTCTTCCCACCGTGGTGTTCAGTAACTGCCCATCAAGTCGGACTCTGATTCTTGCCTGAATCCCGACCTCGCCAGCCTCCCTGGCCAGAGGAACCTCACCGGGGTCAGCAAAAACCTTCCCCTCACCTCGATCCCCGGGCTTCTCCTTGGTAAGGTAGTGACAACCAAGGACGATGTCCTGAGTAGGAACAGCAATCGGCCCACCGTGAGCCGGAGAGAGAATATTATGGGGGGAAAGCATGAGGAGGCGGGACTCCATCTGGGCTTCGATAGAAAGGGGCACATGCACAGCCATCTGATCGCCATCGAAATCGGCATTAAAGGCAGTACAGATCAAGGGGCTGATGTGAATGGCTTTTCCCTCTACTAAGACGGGCTGGAAGGCCTGGATTCCCAAACGGTGAAGCGTGGGAGCCCGGTTGAGAAGCACTGGGTGGTCCTTAATCACCTCCTCTAAGATATCCCAGACCTCCGGTTTAATCCTTTCCACCATGCGCTTGGCACTCTTAATGGTATGGACATAACCCCTCTCCTTTAGCTTCCTGATGATGAAGGGTTCAAACAGCTCTAAGGTCATCTTCTTGGGAAGACCGCACTGGTGAAGTTTCAGTTCTGGATCAATGACGATAACCGATCGCCCGGAATAATCTACCCTCTTGCCCAATAGATTCTGGCGAAAACGACCCTGTTTCCCTTTGAGCATATCGCTTAAGGATCTCAGTGACCGATTTCCGGCTCCAATTACCGGCCGACCATGACGACCATTATCCAGGACAGCATCCACTGCTTCCTGGAGCATCCTCTTCTCATTCCGAATGATAATCTCGGGAGTGACTGGATCCTGTAACAGCTTCTTCAATCGGTTATTCCTGTTCAGGACTCGACGGTAGAGGTCGTTAAGATCAGAGGTAGCAAATCTTCCTCCATCCAGCGGAACCAGCGGTCTTAAATCTGGAGGTATAACTGGAAGGACATCCATGATCATCCACTCTGGCTTATTGCCCGATTGGCGGAAGGATTCCACGACCCTCAGTCTCTTGGTGATCCTGAGCTTTGCTTGCTGGGAGGAAGTCTCCTTAAATTCCTTCCTCAACGCTTCGGCCAGTTTGTTCAAGTCCAGCTCCTTGATCAGGTCACGGATGGCCTCCGCTCCCATCTTAGCGGTGAAAGCATCACCAGACTTTGCCCGATGCTTCCTGTACTCCTCCTCCCTTAGTAGGTCCATCTTCCTCAATCCAGTATCTGCAGGGTCGATGACCACATACTCCTCGTAGTAAAGGACCTTTTCCAGGCTGCGCAGGCTCATCCCTAAAAGCGTTCCCATGCGACTGGGGGGGACTTTGAAGAACCAGATATGGGAGACGGGGCAGGCTAACTTAATATGGCCCATCCTTTCTCTCCGGACCCGTGACTGGGTCACTTCCACTCCACACCGGTCGCAGACCACTCCCTTATATTTGATTCTTCGGTACTTGCCACAATTACATTCCCAGTCCTTGGTGGGACCAAAAATCTTCTCACAGAAGAGCCCATCCTTCTCCGGCTTGAAGGTCCGATAGTTAATCGTCTCTGCCTTCTTCACTTCGCCCCGGGACCAGGACTTAATGACTTCTGGTGAGGCGATACCAATGGAGACGATATCGAAGGGATGCACACCGTTTTCCTTGCCCTTTTTCTTCCCCACCTTCACATCTAATACCAAACTCTGGAGTTCCTTAATGAGAACGTTGAATGATTCTGGCGTTCCCGGCTGAAAGGCATTCTCTCCCTTGACAATGGCTTCATATATCTTCGTTCGACCAGTTACATCATCACTCTTTACCGTAAGAAGCTCCTGCAGGGTATAAGCCGCTCCGTAGGCTTCTAAGGCCCAGACCTCCATTTCCCCAAATCGCTGACCTCCAAACTGAGCTCTCCCCCCCAACGGCTGCTGGGTGACCAGGGAGTAGGGACCAATGGAACGGGCGTGGATCTTGTCATCGACTAAGTGAACCAATTTCATCATGTAGATGTAGCCAACCGTAACCTCCCGTTGGAAAAGTTCGCCGCTGCGTCCATCGTAAAGCATCGTGGTGCCGCTCTCGGGAAGTCCGCTCTTGCGGAGCATCTCCTTGATCTCTACTTCGTTGGCTCCGTTGAAGACCGGACTGGCCACATAAATGCCCAGGGCACGGGCGGCCCAACCCAGGTGAGTCTCCAGGACCTGACCCAGGTTCATCCGGGAAGGAACTCCTAATGGGTTAAGAACTATTTCCACCGGCGTTCCATCAGGAAGGAAGGGCATATCTTCCTCTGGAAGTATCTTAGCAATCACTCCTTTATTTCCATGCCGACCAGCTATTTTATCTCCCACCGAAAGCTTCCGTTTGCTGGCAATATAGACCTTGACTAACTTATTCACTCCGGAAGGAAGTTCCGCTATCTCCCCCGATTTCCTTGGACCCTTTCCCTCCCGGCGGAAGAAGACCTTAACATCAATGACGATTCCCTCCACACCAGGGGGCACTCTCAAGGAAGCATCCCGAACATCGCCGGCTTTCTCTCCAAAGATGGCTCTGAGCAGTTTCTCCTCCGGGCTTAATTCAGTCTCGCCCTTGGGGGTTATCTTACCAGCCAATATATCTTCTGGTCGGACCTCCGCTCCTATACGGATAATTCCATTCTCATCCAAATCCTTGAGGGCTTCTTCCCCAACATTAGGTATATCCCGGGTTATCTCCTCCGGACCAAGCTTGGTGTCTCGCGCCTCCAGTTCGAACTCTTCAATATGAATAGAGGTGTAGACATCCTCCTTGACCATCTTCTCGCTAACCAGAATGGCATCCTCAAAGTTATAACCCCGCCAGGGCATAAAGGCCACTAAGACATTACGCCCCAGGGCCAGTTCCCCTAAATAGGTCCCCGGCCCATCGGCAATCACTTGCCCTTTAGAAACTCGCTCTCCCGGTTGAACCACCGGTCTCTGATTCAGGCAAGTATCCTGGTTCGATCTGAGGAATTTCTTAAGATTGTAGTAATGAGCTTCGCTCCCACGCCGAATGGTTACCGAATCGGCAGAAACCTTCTCCACTTTTCCATCCTGGGAGGACAACGCCACCACCCCAGAATCCACAGCGGCCGGCCGCTCCATGCCGGTTCCAACCAAGGGGGCATCTGCCCAGAGCAGGGGCACCGCCTGGCGCTGCATATTTGAGCCCATGAGCGCTCGATTGGCATCATCGTGCTCTAAAAATGGAATGAGAGCAGTGGACACACTGACTAACTGTTCCGGGGAGACATCCATATACTCAATCTCCTGAGGAGGCTTTTTCGGGAAATCGTTCCGGAAACGAGCAAAGATTCTATCATCTTTAAAGTGACCCTCAGCATCTAACTTAGCGTTAGCCTGAGCAATAACATATTCATCCTCCACATGGGCTGAAAGATATTCGATCTGCCTGGTCACCCTCCCCCTCTTTACCTTCCGATATGGACTTTCCAAGAAGCCTAAGTCGTTTATTCGAGCATAAGTGCTCATAGAGACAATAAGACCAATATTTGGGCCATCTGGGGGCTCTATCGGGCAGATCCGACCGTAGTGGGAGAAGTGAACATCTCGCACCTC
>JAUWHM010000140.1 GCA_030605915.1 Nitrospirota bacterium
AAACAGTTCGAGCATATCTTTATTAAAGGCAGCTCCCAGCCAATCATTCTTTCTCCTAATTCACCGCTCCTTCTTCTAATTCAGGCAATCAGGGATGAAGCCCACCGACTCGCTATAAAATTTCATCGGAGCTTGCGGCGGAAGAAACTTAGAGAATGTCCGCCATTCCAGCGCCGGGTGTGGGAAGTAGTTAAGACCATCCCCTGTGGCCAGACCCGAAGCTATAAGTGGGTAGCGGAGAAAGTGGGCAATCCAAAAGCGGCCCGGGCGGTTGGACAAGCTTTGAAGAAGAATCCCTTCCTTGGAATCATCCCCTGCCACCGAGTCATCCGCTCCAATGGCTCCCTGGGCGGCTTCTCCCGAGGGAGGAGGAGAAAAAGGAGTTTACTCCTCTCAGAGGGGGTTCACTAAAATCAGTTCTCTGACGGTGATGGCGTAGTGGCCTTCGCTGTCCCGGCCGATACCGAAGACGACCTTCTTTAAGGGAGTGTTAAGGGGTAGGCCTCGCCTTCTAAGTTCTTCCCTCTCTGCTTCTAAAATAGCTAAGTAGACTCTGGGCGGGATAACCAGGACCATGCTCCCCGGCTTTGGTCTTCCGGAGAAAGTGACGGAAGAGTTGTCTCCCTCTGCCGTTAATTGTTCTTTGTCAAAAGTGAAAGCGTTGACTAAATTGCTTGTGGTTGCCTGGCTGAGGCGGGCACTATATCTTTCATACCTCATTCCATAGCGTTTAAAGATGGCCTCGACCACTTCCGGTGGATAACCCTGAAAATCAACTACTCTATGCGGGGAAGTTACTGTCTGGGGAAAGTCAGGTGAGAGCTCCTCTCTCACATCGGCACTTTTGTCGGCTTCGCATTTCAATAGATCAGGGTAATCAGACTCCGAGCGTAGCGAGGATATCTTTATTTTTGATATTTTATTTATCTCATCTCGGGCTAACTGAATCTCTTCTAAAGAAGGCCATTCATTTACCCCGTTAGAAATATTTTTTCTGACAGCGTTTACTTCTCCTCGGGAAATTTCCTTCTTAAGGTCTTCCCGCTCGAGGTTCTTCATTAAACTAACCTCTATTAACTTCGTTTCTTTAGTGGGAGGAAAGAGAGAACCGAAATTTATGCCGGGCAGAGCAAAGATGGCTACATGTAAAGTAAGGGAGATAAACATGGAGATTTTGAGGGCTCCATTCATTCTTCTTTCTCCACGGCTATCAATAACCGGTCTATTCCAACCGTGGCGGCTATATCCAGGACTCTCACTACTTTCCCGTGGGCAGTGGCTTTATCAGCTTTAACGATGAGGATATTTTTCTCCCCCCTCATAAAATCTTTCAGTCTCTGTGGCAAAATTTCCCAGTCAATCTCCTCCTCATTGAGATAAATGACGCCACCTGCAGTAAGGTAAATAGTGCACTTCTTCTCTATTTCCTCCTCGGCGCTGGCTGCTTGAGGAAGATTAACTTTTATGCCCGACTGAACGGTGAAGGTAGCGGTTAACATAAAGAAGATGAGCAGGAGAAAAACGACATCGATGAGAGGGACTAAGTCAATCGGCCCAATTGTCCTTCTGCGACGCCTCTCTACCCCGATAATATGACCTTTAGGTGTCTCCTGAACTTTGGCCAGTCCCGGGTGGAAGAAGGGAATGAGCTCTCGCACCTCCTCAGCCTTAACCCAGGTCTTACCTCCGTCTGGAGAGACTGAATCCTCCCCGATAATCCTTGTCTCCCAGACCCATTGCCTGAGCTCTTGAAGAGATACGGGCCCAAATATTCTGCCACTTGGTTTCTTGACCATCCAGTCTTTATAAAATGACAAAGATAGTTGATTCATTCATGAGACTCCTTGAGCTCTACGGTGAAGCACAGTGAAGCACCGCCAGAGGCAGTGCCAGTGGGCAGTGCTACCTACGGCTAGCAGTACTGCCTACGGCTGTACGGACTTAGCAATAAGCGACCTCATCTCCAGTTGTCTGAGCAGCCAGGCCACACCCTTTTCTATCTCCAAGAGAAAATGATCCACCTGGCTGGTGAAGTAGCTGTGGGCGAAGAAGGTAGGGATGGCTACCGTCAATCCAGCCGCCGTAGTAACGAGGGCAATGCCAATTCCTCGAGCCAGGGCATCCGGCTCTCCTAACCCGGTCTGGGAGATAGCCCCAAATAGTTTTATCATTCCTACCACTGTTCCCAGGAGACCTAACAGAGGAGTTCCCCGAGCTAAACTGTCCAGGACGTTCAAATGTTTCTCTAAGTGAGGGATGCAGTTCAATTGAATTTCCTCACTCACTGCCTTACGAGTAGTTTCTACATCGTTTTCTTCTTCCCGTTTGAGATCTCCCATGGCCTCAGCTTCGTTCTCTAAGGCCACCCGGAATATCTGAGGAATGATGCCCCGGTGCCCTTTACATACGGAGAGGGCCTCCTTTATCCGATTGTTCTTCAAATGAAGAGCGATGTCTCGTTTCAGCGTTTCCGTATCTGACCTTGCCTGCCAAAAATACCTGAGCTTCTCTATAATGAACCCTAAGGCAAGCACCGAACAGAAGAGGATGGGGAGCATAAGCACCCCACCCTTAGCTAAGAAAGCAATCATCTAATTAATCCTCCCCTTCAACTACTCTTTATATTGCGTCATTGCAATTTTATCATCCAATATATAGCATGTCAAGGGCTTCAGAAAAAAAACAAAAAAACGAAAAACTATTGACAAGGGGTTAGGAAAGAGGTAAACTTATTAAGAAAAAGAAAAAGTTTGACATCTTTTTGAGAGTGTGTTAATTTAGAATTGTCAGGGGATCCTTTTAAGCCAGCTCGGTGAGGCGGTAAAGGGGAAGATGATAGATAAAGAGAAAAATTTAAGCCTTTTCACCTTATGGTGGGAGGGCTATTTTCATAGTATCGGATTTTTCAATCCGATACTTGATTTCACAGATTAAATTAAGATTACACCGATTCCGAGCGTAGCGAGGATATCAAATGGCTATCAGGGAGAAGGGCAGGATAATGGGAGAAGATGATATAGAGAAAGCGCTCACTCGCCTGTCCCATGAGATTTTGGAGAAGGGGGGAGAGGTAGAAGAGTTAGCCATTGTGGGAATTAGAAACCGGGGAGCCTATTTAGCTAAGAGGCTAACTAAGAAGATAAAGGAAGTAACTAAGAGGGAAGTGCCCTTAGGTATCTTAGACATTACCCTTTACCGGGATGACCTCTCCGCTATTGGACCTCAGCCGGTAGTTCGTAAGACGGAGATTCCATTTCAGGTGACCGGGAAGAAAATCATCCTGGTTGA
>JAUWHM010000076.1 GCA_030605915.1 Nitrospirota bacterium
ACACTAACTAATAAAACCATGAAAATAGGACATTTCTATTAAGTTAAAAATAGGACATTTCTATTTCGTCTTGACAGGAATTTTTATCAGAATGTGGCCAAATAGTCTTGACATGGCCAAATATTTCGGTGACAGAAGGCCACAGCTGTGGTAACATAGCAGTGTAGCTAACTATAATAAATGTTGCCGCCGATAAAAATAAAGAAAATTATTCGGGATATCTGCGGCATGGGTGCAGATAATAATAGACATCACAAGAACAACGTGTTAGAATGGCTGGTGACTCTGAAGGGGGGTAATTATGCCAAATACCTACACAGCAATAACAAAACAGGATGATGATTGGTGGATTGGATGGATTGAAGAGGTTCCAGGGGTAAACTGTCAGGAGCGAACGAAAGATGAGCTCCTTGAAAGTTTGCGAGTGACGCTGAAGGAGGCTCTTGAATTCAATAGAGAAGACGCCATCAAGGCTGCCACTCCTGACTACACCGAAGAAGCCCTCACTGTATGAAAAAGATGGCCCTGCTCAAGCATCTTCGTGAGCATGGTTGTGTGTTTGTTCGCGAAGGTGGGAGCCATTCGTGGTGGTTGAACCCGCACCAGAACAAGCGATCATCCGTCCCAAGACACAGCGAGATTAAAGACCAGCTAGCCAGAAAAATCTGTAAGGATTTGGGAATTCCCTTTACAAAATAGCACCCAACCAGTCAATACACCCGACTTGTCGGAGCACGGCTCCTCCAAGCGGGTGATTTCCGATTGTGCAGTGTCAGGGAGCCTATACGGTCTGAACTGAATTAATGGTGCACTTAATACAATAAGGGCGCGACATTCAAGACAACTACCAGACTCTGGGAAAATAGTGATATGAGAGTGATACAAAAATGGATTTACTTTTTGAAGAAGTCGCTCCATGAAGCGGCAGGGGCGAAGGTTGTTCTACGCTGTCCCGCAGGTACTAACGAGGGCTTTGATGAATTTCTCATTCTGCTGGGCCGTGCCGATGGTCACCCGGATGAAATTAGGTAGACCGTACATTCCCATTGGCCTCACGATTATCCCCTCCTGCATCAGCTTCTGGGAGGCGCCTCTGGCGCCCTGCTTGAGGTCAATTAAGATGAAGTTAGCTTCAGAAGGAATATAGGAAACCTTCAACCTATCCAATTCCCGATAAAGAAAATCTTTCCCCTCCCGGTTAAGGCGGCTGCTGCGCTCTATGTGCTCTTTATCCTTAAGGGCAGTTAGGGCGGCTACCTGAGCCAGACAGTTAGTATTAAACGGCTGGCGAACCCGATTCATATCTCTAATTAAATCTTCCCTGGCAACGCCGTAGCCAATCCTGAGTCCTGCCAAGCCATATATTTTGGAGAAGGTGCGCAGGGTTATAACATTTCTTCCCTGCCTTATATAGTTAATGGTCTGAGGGAAATCATCTCGGGTGATGTATTCGTAGTAGGCCTCATCGAAGACCACTATCGCTCCTTGTGGGATTTTATTCATGAAGGAACCGACTTCCTCACGGGTGACCATCGTCCCGGTGGGATTGTTGGGATTGGCAATGAAGACCAATTTTGTGCTTTCGTTTACGGCCTCCCCCATGGTCACAAGATCATGGGTGAAATTTCTTAAATTTACGAGCTTGCATTTTCCTTTCATCACCTTAACGGCTATCTGGTAGATGATAAAAGCCGGCTGAGCGATAACCGCTTCTTCTCCCTGATTGAGAAAGGTCTCGGCAATCATCCGGATAATCTCATCCGAGCCGTTGCCAAAGATAATATTTTCCTCTCCTACATCTAAATGCTCACTCAGGGCTCTCTTTAAGTAGTAGGCACTTCCATCGGGATAGAGGTTAGCCTCATTTAGAGCCTCTCGCATCGCCTCCAGCGCTTTTGGGGAAGGGCCGAGGGGATTCTCGTTGGAGGCCATCTTAACCGCTTCTTTAATTCCCAGCTCTCTCTCCACTTCTTTAATCGGCTTCCCCGGTGGATAAGGTTCTATCTCCAGTATATTTTCTCTCACTAATTTCATTCTAATCTCCCACTGGGTATGAACCCAATATTTTTAACTGGGGACAATCTCTCCTTAACTCTTTCAGAGATTTCTTTACATTTTCATCCTCGCAGTGACCTTCCAAATCAACGAAGAAGAAATAGTCCCACGCCTTTCGACGGGAGGGGCGAGATTCGATCTTAGTTAGATTTATACCGTGGTCCTTAAACGGCTTGAGCATAGCATAGAGGGCTCCCACTCTATCTCTGATGGAGAACATGACCGAGGTCTTATCCCGACCACTGCTTTGAGCTAAGGTCTTTCCAATGACCAGGAAGCGAGTGATGTTAGAGGCACTATCTTCAATACGACGACTGACAATCTTCAAGCCATAGATCTGGGCGGCCAGTTCGCTGGCGATAGCCCCGGCTCCCTTCTCCTGGGAGGCCAGCTCAGCTCCCTTGGAGGTAGTGGAGACCTCTATTAGTTCAGCCTTTGGCAGATTGCTCTCAATCCAGTTTCGGCACTGGGCCAAAGCCTGAGGATTGGAATAAACTTTCTTGATATCTTTTAATCTTCCTTTAGAAAGTAGATGATGTGAGACCTCCAGGGAGACCTCTGAGCAGATCTTCAGTTCTGAATCAATGAACATATCCAGGGTATGATTCACCACTCCCTCGGTGGAGTTCTCTATAGGAACTACCCCATAGTCAGCCCGCTCCTTCTCCACTTCGGTAAATACTTCCGCGATGCTCTTGGCCGGGATGAGCTTCACCGAAGAACCAAATTTTTGAAGGGCGGCTAAGTGAGTGAAGGTAGCCTCTGGCCCCCAGTAAGCTATCCGAAGGGGCTTCTCCACGGAGAGAGCGACCGACATAATCTCCCGGTAGACAGCTCTTACGGCCTCATCGGGAAGAGGCCCTTTATTCTCCTTCAACAGTCTCTGGTAGACCTGCTTCTCCCTATCCGGAACATAATATCCTTTCTTCTCCCTGGCCTTTATCTTGCCTACCCCAAGGGCCAATTTGGTCCTCTTATTGATAAGTCCCAATATCTTAGTGTCCAGTCTATCAATTTCCTGGCGCAACTGCTTCAGGCTCGGCGCACTCATGTTCAACCCCCTCTTCGCTTTTTCCTTTAAACCTATTTTCCTCTGTGGGCTCTGTGCTTCTTGCTTCTTTAAGCTCCTCCATCTTAGGCAGTTCAGAGAGAGCTCTCAGGCCAAAGTGTTCTAAAAATTCATCGGTGGTTCCATAGATGAGGGGACGGCCGGGAACCATCTTCCTTCCCATCACCCGAATTAATCTCTTCTCCAACAAACTGTGTAAGACTCCAGCTACATCCACCCCTCGAATAGCTTCGATCTCCGCTCTGATAGCGGGCTGTTTATAAGCAATGATACTCAGGGTCTCCATGGACGCGGCAGTGAGTCTCTCCCTGTGATGCACCTTATAGAATTTCTTAAGCCAGGAGCCAAATTGGGGTCGGGTAGACATGCGAAATCCACCCCCTACCTCAACGATCTGGAAACTTCTCCCCTGACTCTCATGCTCATCTTGCAAATTCTTAATCAGGGTCTCAATGCTCTTGCTATCTATTTCCTCCAGGACCTCCTTTATCTGCTCTACCGAGATGGGCTTGTCGGCTGAAAAGAGGAGAGCTTCAATTATACCTCTGGCTTCCTGAAGTTCCATGTTACTC
>JAUWHM010000060.1 GCA_030605915.1 Nitrospirota bacterium
AAGTAACATACAAACAGAGATCAGCAATGCATACGACGGCACAAGTATCCCAAGTGAAACTTTACTTGACAAGGTTATTGATGTTATACTTGATAAAGAATCATCTGCTTCAGGGACGGATGGAAAAACATGCTGTGAGATTGCTCCAGTCGCCGAAAACGGTTTCGGATTAACTCAGATAGGGGATGCTGTTATGATCACCTTGAGCAAAACCTATCAAAATGATATTGAAGGTGACATAGCCTCTAAGACCACCATCGTGTCCTTTGGAGAGTACCTGAACACCTTGGCTACCGATGAGAGGTCTGGCACTCAATCATGCCTCAACGTCACGGTTGACCAAATGGAGTGGCTCGACACTTACTATGTTGACATCGCCCTTCATGACAACTATCAGCTCGCGGACGCCATAGACTCCGCTGAGATCCTCGGAGCTGGTTGGAAGGGAGGCCACGCAGAGATTACTAATGGATTTGACGGAGATGAGACGTGGGATTCTGCGGATATCGATGGTTCTGCTACTAGGGCCTATGCAGAGGATGTAGGAGACCGCGCATATCCGTAAAACCACCTTATAAAGAAAACAGAAAAACAGAAAGGAGCGATTATTATGCGATCTAATGTAATAAGTGTTACTGCTGTGTTATTTGCTTGTCTTTATGTCCTGCTACCCTGTTCTGCAGACGAGATCAAAATCGGTCAGGTTTCGTTTCCCACTACAAAAGAATTTGAGGGGTATCGGTTATCCAGTTATAGCTTTGATCTTAGTCCTGATGAGCAGGAAATGGTTTTTGTAGTTGATTTCAGTGGGTATTTTACTGAGTTGTGGACGGCACGTCTAGATGGATCCGGTGCAAAAAGATTGTACAAAATTGAGGGAGCAAACAAAATCTCTCCAAATTACGAATTTATCTTTAGCCCTAAATATTCTCCGGGGGGGAATAAGGTTGGATTTGTCAAGACAGGAAAGGAAGAAACAACTTTATGTGTACTTGACCTTACAACAGGAACTGTCTCAAATGTTTTGACTCAGGGAAGAATATCTTACGAAATAGGCTGGAAAGATAACGAACACATCTATTTTACGAAAAAGATTGGTGATAGCCGAACACTTTATGAAGCTAAAATTGATGGAACAGAAATAAAGAGTATTGTTTCAGATGTTGATTATGCTTATCCTTCCCCGGATTGGAATAAAATTTGTTTGGTTTATAGGCATAAGGACAGTAATAGTAAATATTATACAATGGAAATGCTTGATCTGTTGAGCATGGCACGAACAGAAATAATCAGAAAGGACCGGAGATTCCCGGGACACCATCCTGTGTGGTCCCCCGATGGCAGTGCATTGATCTTTCAGGCTGATTCCCACGCTTTGAGAATTGGAGTTGATGGGGGTAACGAGAAGGCTGTCACCGAGGGGCGCGTGTGGGCGTGGTCACGAGATAGCAGGTTCATTTACCTCACAAAGACGGAATTAGATGAGACAGGAACACGTAGTCATAGCGTAAATGTCTATAAGGCACAGGTGGAGTAACCTAATTTGCCAAATTTAAAGTTGAAGTAAAAGGGTTCTCTTTTCACCATAAGCTGAGGTAAATGCCTCAGCTTTTTTATTGTCCAATCAGGTAAGTTAGTTCCCTGCCAATCTTATAATGATGTTGGCAGTTTTTTTGCCCTCAACGATTGATAGGAATAAATCGGGTCTTCCTGGCTGCCTGCACCTGCTGTGGCAGATGGCAATCGGCAGCCAGTGGTGATTAAACTCGGGTAGCATGGTCAGGCTCCTTCCCCCAGCCAGCCTCGGTTTGTATAACATCATCGTCATTATATGAGTCAACGGGGGTAGCCTGCCTTACCCCTAAGTTGCCCTTTTCATCGTTTTATCTTCACTCCAAATGTCTTCTTCTTTTTCTTCCTCCTGATGGTATTACCACTTTGCTCAGGATGGCCAGAGAATATCCGGAACACGGGTGGGCAGATATTGCTTTAGAGAGAGCGGGGATATATTATTGGCAGGTATTCGGTGATGAGAAGCGGGCAGCGAAGATTTTCCGGTACTTGATTAAGAAATATCCAAAGGGAAGAGCAACGGACAATGCGCTGTATTACCTGGGAGTTATTTATATTTCAAGAGAGGATTACCGACATGCATACGTTAGCCTGAAAGGGCTCCTGAATCATTTTCCCAACAGCAATCTCGCTTCCAGGGCAAGGGTGGGGATTAGCTACATCGCCGAGGAGGTTAAAAAGAAGAGGGAGAGTGAGGGATGATATGATGAAAATATTATTTAATGTTTTTTTAAAAGGTTGATATAGGTCAATGACAGTAATTCTCAGGTATGTTACTATCAGTTCGTAATGAGGAGAAAAATAATTTTTCAAAAAAATTCTAAAACTTTGAGCCAGATCAATTACAACAAATCTTCAATGTGGTATTATTCAGGTGAAACTAAAAGCGGGAGCATTTAATTTGACAATGGTCTGGAAAGGAGGTAAAATTGAAATGGTAAAGCGAAGAAAAACTAAGACATGGTTCTCGGCAGCTCTCCTCACAGCTATATTACTTTCAGTCTCAAACATAACTGCTCAGGCCAAGATTCAGCAAGGCTGGTCAGTAAGTTGGAGTATTTTAACCACAAACGAGGCAGATAATACCTATACGGGAGGCCAAATCTGGCGGGGTGATGGGGCAGAATATGAATATCAAGTTACGGGTGCATCTGGAAATGCCAGATTCAAATGGTTTGTAAGTCCATCTGACGGCGTATTCCATGTATACAATCCAAATGCACAACCCCCACAATGGCAAAGTTATACATTGGGGGCCGAGACAGAGTTTTCGCGATTTAAGTGGCAGTCATCATTAACAAATGATGAATATAATGTGAGAGTAAGAGCCTGGACAGTAGGAGGAGAAGGTGAAGGAGGCGATACGCTAAAGGCAAAATGGTTGGGGACATTGAAAAAAAGTTTTGTGGATATCTATTTTGAAGATGCTGGAGTGGAATCAGATGAAGATGTATATTTAGTAGCAACTCCGGAAGGAGAAGATGCAGATACAATAGGAGTAACCGCTTTAGTGACAAAGTTAGAGGTAACCAGTGCTCATACAGGCTCAAGTCATGACCATGGCCCTTTTAATCCTTTAGAAGACATGTTGCTACAATGGGAAGAATTGAACAAAAGTGGAACACCTGGAGCATTAAATAGTTTAACATCAGAAAGGACAAATCCTGCTGGAGAAGTGTTAAAGACATTTACTGCAGATGCGAATGGAGGAACAGGCAGTGTCAATTATAAGGCAAAGTTAGAAGTAAAAACTGGTGGAGAAGTTGATTCTGAGACTTCAGAGAAAATTTACGTCCTTGAGGTAGAGTTATACAAGGATTCAGGCTATACGGAAGAGTTGACTGATTGGCCTGAATCAGGTGATCAGGACAGATCCCCGAAATGTATATTGGGCGAAGATGATCCAATTTACGTGCAGGTAAAGAATCTTGGAACTGATCCTAATACAGCAGAGACTATTAATAATGCAGTAAAAGTGACCTCTGAATCGGACAGTAGCGGGATATATTTAACTCTTAAAGAGACGGGTGCTGATACGCAGATATTTAGGAACTCAGAGGCCGCGGGTGAACTTCTCTACTTGTCTACGTCTAGTTCTGAAGGTGATGGAGACAAAATAGAGGTTGTAGATGAAGAGATTTTGACTTTTGGCGTTAAGACAAATGGATCGTACTCGGATTGTATAGATGTGATGGTGGACAGAGGAGAGTTTGCTTCAGCCACGGGAGAAGATACGAATCCGATACAGCAGGCTTGGCTCAATAATTCCCGATCCGAATTTGAAGAGCATATTGACAAGGATGAGGCGGGAAGGATAGAAGAGTTAGAGTGGTGGGAGAATGGAGAACAGCTTGGGGATGATTGCACTAAGGCTTTTGTTCAAGCTGCCGGTGATACCCCGAATGACTTTTTCTACATGGCATCACATGGATACAATGGTGTTCAAATCGATCAGAATGATAATATCTGGTTCTTCAGTAATGAGGCTGATAATTGGACGGACGAGTTAGAGTGGATCATCTTCTGGGCTTGCGAGGTGCTTGGCGAAGACGGAGATGCAGATGCTTTTATTGAAGACTGGGATGATCACCTTTTAGACCGACAGATACATGGAATCCTGTCGTTGTGTAATACAGGTACGACTGATGGTTCGGATGAAGTGGACGATTTCTTCAAATATGCATGCGAGAACTCACCCCAGCAGACTGTGAGGGAGGCATGGAAGAGTGCCTGTTTGGAAGGGCCTGACGAGGAATATGCTGTCCTAATGCATTGGGACAACCGTGATGACAAACTGCCCAACGATATTTCAGCAGATACCGATGATAATGGTATGGGGTACTGGTACTATAATAACCAAAGCACCGGTGAGTATCAAGCAAGTCTGTACAAACGAGACAGGCTGCGTTATCTATCAGCATCTTTCTGTGACTTCTTCTTACAGAGTGCTTACGCAAAAGAGGTGCTTGAGCTCAACGATGGGAAGGTAACAGTGGTAGCGGAAATTCCTGATAAAACGCCTATTATGGTACCCCTGGTTATTGAGAAGGAGAATGTGAATGAACTCCGTCTGGACCGGACAGGTTTCACCAGTACAACGGTTAGTGTAGAAGACGGTGTGCGCATGTCTATAAATGAGGGAGACAGTATCCCCTCGCAATTGTCTGAAGATAGGGCTCTGGCAGTGGCGAAGGAGTTTATAGAAAGGAAAGGCGGAGGCTTTCCGACAGATGCGCTTCTGGATAAGAAGGGAATGATGCAAGTAATCAGATACGAATGTGGGAAGCTTGACGAGACGCGGGAAGAGTTCACAGAAGGATATGTGTTCAAATTCGGACATGCCTATAATGGATACCCAATAGTGGGAGATGTCATCTCAGTTGTTATACAGGCTGACGAGGTTAGAAGATTTGTGAGGTGTTGGTCCCACCCAGCCGGAATACAGCGCGACAGCGAATACGAAGTTATACTGGCCAGGCAAGCTCTTGATGTGGCGATTCAGAATGCTCGCTCCGTCTATATGCTCCCGAGCACGTACCAAGTAAAAAACATTGACTTAGTTTACTTGGGAAGACAATGGCAGTCTGGCGGCCTTGTACTACGGCCTGCGTGGCGAATACTAATAAGGGGTAATAAGCCCTTGTATGTTGATGCCTTGAATGGCACATTCATTGATCACACTAAGCAATTTATAGAAAAGTGAGTGAAGAGATTAGATGCAACTGGAGAGCATGGCTTTTCCCGATTGTCATATTTGTTCTATTCATCCTTAGCACATTTGCGTTGTGGGAAAATATTGAATTTCCGGGTTATCCTGGTATCACTGTTGTCTCTGTTGCCGTCTTTGCACTGACAGGATCGGGAGTTCTTGTTTTCTTTTCAAAGATTCCTGAAGGACACGCAAAGAGGCGAATTCGCAGGTTGTTGGCGGTGTGTGTTCTCCTTGCAAATCTTGGGGCATTCCTTTATTACGAGGGTTCTGGGGGGCGCGTAGGAATTCTGCCAGGCAACTCCCCGAGACGATACAGTGCCACTATCGCTCTTCTTCGCACGAGTGCTCAGGCAATTGAAACGTTCCGGAAGGACAGAGGTGAGTATCCCTCTGATTTGTCTGCCCTGAGAGAGAGTCTAAAAAAAGAACCCGAAAACTATAACCTCCGTTCAGTGCCAAAAGATCCTTTTTCCAGAACCAGAGAACCTTTCAGGTACGTGAGACAGGAGGAATCGTGGATCCTATACAGCGTTGGTCCAGATGGTGACGATGACCAGGGGAAATGTATGTTCTCAGTTGGGGATGTTCCATCTTCACGCATCGATCGTCAACTCTATTACTACCGGAAGATTTCAAGGCGATCGATGTGGGGACCGCTGAAAAGGTGGCTTGATGTCCAAAGAAAACGCTGGGATGGAGACATTATTCTGCAAAGTATTCACAACCGTCCGCGTAAAGGGTACGCTTCTCTTTTCTCCATAAGCTGAGGTAAATGCCTCAGTTTTTTTATTATCCAATCATAGTTCTGAGTTAGTTCCCTGCCAATCTTATAATGATGTGGCAGTTTTTTTGACCTCACCTATTGATAGGACTCAGGCAGGCAAGGTCGGGCCTGGCTGGCTGCCTGCGTGCCCTGGGGGGCACGGCAAATCGGCAGCCAGTGGGGATAAACTGGGGTAGTACGGTCAGACTCCTTTCCCCAGCCAGCCTCAGTTCGTGGCAATGTCATCGTCCTCATTATAGCAACGGGGATAGCCTGCCTTGCCCCTAAGTGCCAGCCCTAAGTTACCCTTTTCATCGTCTTGTCTTCACTGCAATGGTCTTCTTCTTTTTCTTCCTCCTGGGTAATGTCACGCTACGACAACGATAAAAATTTTTATCGTTCGTAGCTCTACCAGGCTGGCACGGCAAGGACACCGTTCGGTTGACGTAAAGATTTTACGTCAACTTGCCCCTTTATTTATAGAGAAGAAGACTTCCTGCTTCTCACAAAAACCGTCCGCCCAAAAGCATGGCGGACTCCCCTTTTTGTGAGCAAGTCTAAGAGGGGCAAGTTCCCTCACTGGCTACCCCCTTGTCTTCCTTTCACGCCGATGGTGAGATTTACTTCATCGGCTGGCTTTCCCATTGCGACGGGCACGCGCCCCTCGCCTACGGCGAGCCCCGCTAAAAGATGTGCCCGTCGCTAAAATACCTTAAGGGATGCCCACTGATAAGTGTGGTAGCAAATTAAACCCGGGCGGGTGGAGTATTGGGTAGTGGATAGCCTTTGGAGAGTAGGTTAGCCAGACAAGCATCCTGACCTGACCCAAGTGCTTTTCCGGGTGGGTCCGGACATGTGTGGAGGTTTCAGGAGTGCTCGGCTGATGTGCCCTGGCACGAAGTGACAGGGATAACCCTCTCTCCCCCCCAAAACTATAATGGGGGGCTAAGGGGGGTATTTGTTCCCCCTCCTATATCCAGCTGGAGGTAGTCATCCCTGAGCCGCCCATCTGCTGCAGGACTATTAACATCTCTGCGTATGAACTGACATCGTAGTGAGGCGGCGAAGGGTGGCGTATAACCGCAAGCTGGCAGGGAGAGTGAGGGGTGAGCATGTGCGAGGGGGGAGAGAGGGTTCACATCAGCTATCTTACTTAACCGCCACACTCCCGACCCTGGGGCGGGATATGTAGGTAAAACCGCCTCTATCTTCCCCTATAATAGGACAACATAGATACACAATCTCCAAGCCCCAAAAATCTAATTCTAAATACCCTTTCTGCCACTTAGAGCAAATTCCCCCCTCTAAAAAAGCCGAATTCACCATTTAGACCAGAATAAATCTTAAGGGCACAGTATAACAAAGACTTAAGTGAGAAGCGACTTCTACTCTGACCGTCGATAATTTGGGCTTGTGGCTATATCAACATTTAAATTTGTCCAAGACTTGACATTTTGACTGTTTTGTGGTATACTCCATAATAGTAAAACTAATCAGGAGATGAGTGTAAGGATGGATAAAGTCAGAAGGTTGTTGAATTTGGACCCGCCTCCAAATCAATCGGCATTTCTCTGGGGCCCAAGGAAAACAGGTAAGTCCACTTACTTGAAAGGCCAATTCCCCAACAGTTTGATTTTTGATTTTTTGAAGACGGATTTGTTTTTTGAATTCTCCAAGAATCCTTCTCTCTTGCGTGAACAAATATTGGCTCAGGACGAGCGCATTCTAAGACAGCCTATAATACTCGATGAAGTGCAGAAGATTCCTAAGGTGTTAGACGAGGTGCATTGGCTCATCGAAAATAAGGGATTACGCTTCATTCTCTGTGGGTCGAGTGCCAGAAAATTGAAAAGGGGTCAGGCGAACTTGCTGGGGGGAAGAGCATGGCGTTATGAAATGTTCCCTCTTGTATCAGCGGAACTTGGAGATGTGGATTTGTTGCGGGCCTTGAATCATGGAACGATACCCATTCATTATCTACAGGACAAGCACCAAAAATCTTTAAAGGCTTATGTCCAGGATTACCTGAAAGAGGAGGTTATGGATGAGGGACTAACTCGAAACATTCCTGCTTTTTCCAGATTTTTTGATGCTATGGGCTATTCACATGGTGAATTGACAAATTATTCCAACATTGCTCGCGACTGTGGCGTTGATTCCAAGACGGTAAAAGAATATTATCAGATCCTTATAGACACTCTTCTGGGCACAATGATTGAGCCATTCAAAAAAAGACAAAGTCGCCAGGTTATTACAAAGGCTGGCAAGTTTTATCTCTTTGATGTGGGCATCGCGGGTTGTATAACCAAACGTCACATAGTAGAAGCAAAAGGCGAAGATTTTGGTAAGGCATTTGAGCACTTTATATTCATGGAGATGTTGGCTTATCGTTCCTATCGGGATTTGGATTTTCCAATTAATTTCTGGCGGACAAAGACAGGGTTGGAGGTTGATTTTGTCCTCGGAGGTGGAGAAATAGCCATTGAAGTTAAAGGGACAAGTCGTGTTGACAAACAAGACTTACACTCTCTTGTCGCCTTTGAAGAAGAATTCTCTCCCCGGCGGTCTTTTCTTGTTTGCAACGAGCGCCGCGAACGGGTGCATTCCTCTATTAGAATTATGCCCTGGAAAAAGTTTCTTGATTGTTTGTGGGAAGGAAAGATTATCCGTGACTGACCTGAAAATTTTTCAGAAGCTAAGACTTGATATCCTTATGCGGGGGTAGAACTTCTCTATTGCTTCCTTTCGGCAGAAACCAGCTCCGGAGATGAGGGCATTGGCTGTGGCACAGGCCATCCCTAAACGGATGGCTTCTTCCATCCCTGCGCCCTTAGTGAAAGAATAGATGAGGCCAGCCACTAAGGCATCACCTGAACCAACGGAGTTAACCACCTTTATTTCGGGAGGAGAAACTGACCAGACACTCTCATTATTGGCAACTACTGCTCCCTGCCTTCCTAAGGAGAGAGCCACTATCTTAATCCCTTTGTCAAGAAGGGACCTGACCACTTTAATCATATCCTTTCTGCGTGGCAGCTTCTCTCCCGCAATCTCCTCTAATTCGGCTCGGTTGGGTTTGACCATAAAAGGGGAAGCCTTTATCCCTTCCACCAAGGCCTTTCCCCGGCTATCCAGGACGGTTCGCACTCCTTGCGCCTTAGCTAATCTAATTAGCTGGGCATAAAAATTCTGTCGGACTCCTGGCGGAAGGCTTCCCGATAGGGCAACGAATTTGCTCCTTGCCATTATCTTCTTAAACTTTCTCTTGAACTCCCCGAGTTCCTTCTTATCCACCTTCGGTCCCGGCTCCATGAGGTGAGTCTCGGTTTTAGAGGCTGGATCTAAGATGGTCAGATTGCTCCTTGTTGTCCCCTTGATCTTGACGAACGCTGCCCTTACTCCCTCTTCCCTCAATCTTCTCTCCATGAGCTCACCGGTTGAGCCTCCCAGGAGGCCAGTGGCTACTACTTCCCCTCCTAAAACCTTTATCACGCGGGCGACATTAATTCCCTTGCCACTGGCTACCTGCTCAGTGCCACTGGCGGCAAGAGTCGAGCCAACGGAGAACCCACGGACGGTGAGTATCCTATCCAGGCTTGGATTTAGTGTAACGGTGGCGATCACGAAACTCCCTCCTCCTCAGCCCTGGTCTGTGTAGAGTTAATTTCCCTACTGGAATCTCCACCTTCTGACCCTCCTCCAGTTCCACGGTCACGGTCTGCTTGAGAATATTCAAGTCTACTATCTCTCCCTCCCCCTGTTCAGTAATCACCTTCGTCCCTTCCTTGGGTAACCTCCTTCCCATCTCCCGGTAGGTCTGGCATTCGTAGTTTAAACAACAGAGAAGCCGACCACAGATTCCAGAAACCTTGCTTGGGTCTAAGGATAGCCTCTGCTCCTTGGCCATCCGAATAGTCACCGGCTCAAATTCCCTCAGGAAAGTGGCACAGCAAAGAGGGCGACCACAGCGGCCAAATCCACCCAAACGCTTAGCCTCATCCCTTACTCCAATCTGGCGCATCTCCACTCTAACTTTGAAAAGATGGGCCAGGTCCTTTACCAGTTCCCGAAAATCTACCCTCTCTTCTGCTATAAAGTAAAGAGTAATCCTACTGCAGTCGAAGGAATACTCAGCATCAACCAGCTTCATGGGTAGTTCTTTATCCTCTATCTTCTGGAGGCAGCTCTTGAAGACTTCTCTTGCTTTGCGCTCATTTTCCTCCCACCTCTTCCTATCCTCGGCAGTTACTACTCTTTTCACCTTCCGGAGGGATTCTTCCCTCTCTTTAATCTCCGGCTTGGATACCACCTCTCCCCACTCTTCCCCGGATTCCCCCTCTACCACCACTTCATCTCCTTGATTTAGGTAAAGCTCCTGGGTATCGTAACAAATGATCTTACCGCTCTCTCGCAACCTGACTTGAATTACCTCTGGCATATTCCAACTCCTCCGCTATCTTCATGGTCATGGCTTCCAAGCTGAGACGAAGATTGACATTGCGTTCTATAAATCCCTTCGTTTCCTCTATTGCCTTTATAATCTTACTTATTCCCTGAGAGGAGATACTGACAGCTCTCTGTTGCATCTCTCTCATTCTATCAAAATTTATTGTTTCTCCTCCCTCTTTAAGGACTAAAAGGTCACGATAGTAACCAATCATTAGGTCCAGGATCTCCCCTACCTTCCTCCTGGATTCCCCGGCCAGAAAAGCCATCCTTTCCTCCTTCATCTCCTTAAGTTGCTCTTTGCTGACCACAGCTTCTACTTCTCTTAACTCATCCTTTATCCTCTCTTCCAGTTCGTGTCTGAAGTCGGAGACCAGCTCTACTATCTGGGCGGCTACTTTTAGAAGCTTCTCTAAATCATCTTGCGGAGAGATCTGGTTCCCCAAATTGAGAATCTTCTCCCTCTCCTCCCAGACTGCTTCCTCCTGGAGGGAGAGAGCTTTCCCCAACCTTCCTTCCGAAAGGCGAGAGAGGAGCCGAGCCTTATTAGGGGAGAGGTTGAGTTTCTTTACTAAGTAGTCTTCGATTCTCCCTGGATTGAGGGGTGAAAACCTCATCATCTGACAGCGAGAGATGATGGTCGGGAAGAGGGAGGCAGGATGGGAGGTAATCAAAATCAGCATAGAATTAGCCGGGGGTTCCTCTAATGTCTTAAGAAGCGCATTGCTGGCTTGGGCCGTCATCCGATCTGCTTCCGTAATCAGGTAGACCTTCTTGCGCCCCTGGTATGGTTTTAAAGAAATTTGCTGGCGAAGCCTTCGGATATCATCTATCCCTATCTGACGGGAAAGCCCCGCTGGCCTCACCCAGGTGACATCGGGATGAGAGAAGTTCTCGATTCTACGGCAGGCCGGACATCTCCCACAGGCGTCCCAGCCCCCTGTCTCACAATTCAGGGTCTGAGATAAGGTCTTGGCTACCATAGTCTTCCCTATTCCATCTGGTCCGGCAAACAGGTAGGCATGAGCTATCCGACCACACTTGAGGGAATTTCTCAGTAACCTGATTATCTGCTCCTGACCAATGACATCGCTGAAAGGCATATTCAGCCTTTTTAACCCCTCACCTTAGACTCTCTCCCCCGAGGGGAGAGAGAAGGGTGAGAGGGTATCTTGAGTAACTCGTCCACGTGTTGCCTGATCCTCTCCTGGACCTGTCCTATGGAACCCACAACTTTCACTATCTTTATCCTTTTTGGCTCCCGTTCAGCCAGCTTTAGGTATCCTTCCCTTACCCTCTGATGAAATTCTCTTGCCTCCCGTTCCAACCGATCCCCTTTACTTCCCGCCCGTGCCCTCTTCAGTCCCTGAGGAATATTTATATCCAAAAGGATAGTCAAGTCCGGCTTCAGGCTCCCAGTAGTTACCCTGTTCATCTTCCTTATTAACTGCTTGTCCAGCCCACGCCCATATCCCTGGTAAGCTAAGGAGGAATCCGAGAAGCGGGCAGAGACAACTACCTTCCCTTGACCTAAGGCCGGTCTCATCACTTCCTCTACAAGTTGAGCGCGACTGGCTAAGTAAAGAAGTAGCTCAGCCAGGGGACTCATTCCCCTGTTCCGGGGAGAAAGCAAAATCTCCCTTACCCTTTCCCCTATCCGGGTCCCGCCCGGCTCCCGGGTGGAAAGGACGTTTAATCCCTTCCTCTTAAGGTAGGCAGATAGCCTCTTTAACTGAGTGGACTTACCACTACCCTCCGGACCTTCCAGAGTAATGAAGATGCCTTTCATCGTATTTATCAATGCCTTCAGAGAATTCAGTGGCTTTTGTTTGCGTTAGTATAACACAGAAAAGCCCTCGCTTCAAGAAAGTTGTTGAAATTTGTTGGAAATTTGTGGAAATATGAAATTTGTTCTTGAAATTTCTTTTCAGGAGCTTTATAATAGCCATTAAAGGAGGAATTAGCCATGCTTAGAATCTTGCGAAAGAAAATGAAGGGTATCCTGATAGCGGTCATTATCGTCATCATCCCTGCCTTCATCTTTTTTTATGGTGCTGGTCGCTCCCGGGGAAGGCAACCTCAGGCAGTGGTGGTAGCCAAGGTCAATGGTCAGAAAATCGATTACCGGCAGTTCTACAATGCTTATCAAAGAGCTAAAGGGAGGCGAAGGTCCGGATATTGGGATGAGGAAAAGGAGAGACAACTTAGAAAGGAGACACTGGATGGGCTGATTCGGGAAATCCTTCTGCCCCAGGAAGCTAAGAGGCGAAGGATTAAGGTTACTGACCAGGAAGTATTCGATCAAATTAGCTCTATTCCTGCTCTGCAGAGGGAGGGCAAGTTCGATGAGGCGCTTTATCTGAGTGTCCTGTCATATCAAGGACTCAGCCCGGAAAGGTTCGAAGCGCAAATGCGAGATGACCTCATGGTGAAGAAGCTCGTCAGCCAGGTGACTGAAGGGGTGGAGGTCTCTGAGGAGGAGCTAAGAGAGGAATATATCAAGAGAAATGAGGAAGTGAGGGTGAAATACCTTCTATTTAAGAAGGAGGATTTCAAGAAGGATCTTAAGGTGGAGGAGAAGGAACTCAAGGACTATCTTGAGGAAAATCGGGAAGAACTCAAGGTGCCAGAAGAGGTGAATGTCCAGTATGTGCTGATTGATCCCAAGGAGAAGGAAAGCCAGGTGGAAATAAATGATGATGAGATTGCCAATTATTACCAGGAAAATATTGAGGAATTTAAGCACCCGGAAGAGATTCGAGCCGGACACATCTTAATCAAATTGGGCTCAGATGCTGATGAGGAAGCTGAGGCAAAGAAGAAAGCAGAAGAAATATTGGAGAGCTTGAAAGAAGGCGAGGACTTCGCTACTTTGGCCAAGAAGTATTCTGATGACCCAGGGAGTAAAGAGAAGGGAGGAGATTTAGGCTTCTTTCCCCGTGGGCGGATGGTTCCTGCTTTTGAAGAAGCTGCCTTTTCCCTGAAAGTGGGTGAGCTCAGCCAGTTGGTGAAGACCCCCTTTGGCTACCATATCATCAAGTTGGAAGAGAGGAAGGAAGCTTACACCACTTCGCTGGAGGAAGTCCGGTCTCAAATCCAGGCTACCTTAAAGGCAAAAAGAGCTGATGAGATGGCTCGAGAGGAAGCAGAAGACTTAGCCAGTGAGCTTCTGGATAAGGCTGATTGGGAGAGGATGGTCAAGGAGAGGAAACTAAAAGTCAAGGAGACCGGACTGTTTGCCAGGGGGGAAGCAATAAAGGATATTGGCTGGGCACCTCAGTTCTCCCGGGAAACCTTCACCCTGGAGGAAGACGAGGTGAGTCAGACCATCAAGACCCCTAAGGGTTATGCTATCTTTGTTCTCAAGGACAGGAGAGAGTCTCATCTGCCGGAGTTAGATGAAGTAAGAGAAAAGGTAGAGGAGAAAGTTAAGGACAGGAAAGCCACCGAATTAGCTAAGTCGAAGGCAGAGGAGTGCCTGACTAAGTTGAGGGAAGGAGCTACCTTCGAAGAGGTGGCTGGGGATTTCTCCCTAAAGGTTAAAGATAGCGGTCTCTTCTCCCGAGGGCAATACATAGAGGGGATAGGCCCCTCAGAAGATTTTTCTGAGGCTGCCTTTGCCCTTAAGGAAGCTGAAGTGAGTGACCCCATTGAAACTCGCCCTGGGTTCTGTCTCCTTCAGTTAGAGGAGAAGGAAGGAATAGATGAGGAAAAGTATAATGAGGAGAAAGAAAAATTCAAAGAGAATCTCCTCCCCCGGAAGAAATGGGAAGCTTACAATAAGTGGTATCAGTCCTTGAGAAGCGAAGCTCGCGTCTGGACAAATCCAGAGGTAATTAATTAAAAGAGCTTCCCTAAGTAGACAGCCACTATTAATCCAGCCAGCGTAGTGATGCTCAGCTTTATGTGGAAGCCAATGGTGAAATCAAGAATATATAGATTGAAGGTCTTTGGCTCGAAGCCTGGCCGGATGCCAGCCACGAAGGGCTTGTGAAGGAAACTATCTTCATCATGGAAGAATAAACCGATAATTTCGCCGACAATACTTCCAATCAAAGCTCCGATAATTAAAACTAAGAGCCAAAATCCAATTGCCTTCCTTTCCCCTCTTCTCTTCTTTACCATAAGTTCCTCCCTCCTGCTTAGCTATAAGCAAATTTGAAAATATAAAAAATGTAACCTGCATATACAACAAAAAGAGCTAATCCTTCACTTCTGGTCAATTTGAATTTTGTTCTTGAGAATAAGAACATCAAAAGGGTAATAAAAAAGATAATGGGCATTGTTACTGTTTTGGTCTGCACATCTATATTTAAAGGATTAATCAAAGAAGAGAAACCTAACACCCAGAAGATATTTAATATATTGGCTCCTATTACATTCCCGGCAGCCAAATCTCCCATTTTCTTGACACTAGCCACCACAGCAGTAACTAATTCAGGCAGCGAAGTCCCCAAAGCAATCATGGAAAGACCAATAACAATTTCTGGAACTCCCAGGAAATGAGCGATCTTAATACCGCCAGGAACTATGGCATACTTAGCGGATAAAACAACTCCGGCCGCGCCTATTAAGAATTTGAAGCTATCTTTCTTTATGTTATAATTTGATTGTATGGGAATTTCCTTTTTACATCCCTCTTCCTTACTTTCTCTTCTATCTTTAAGTTCTCTCAGGATTATGTAGGTCAGGAAGACCATTAGAAGAAAACAGAGGAATAATCCATCCCCGAAACTTAGATTACCATCCAGCATAAGAAGATAGAGAATAATAACCGCAATTACAAGAAAGAGCAGTTCTTGTTTTATCACCTTGGGACTGAAACCAATTATTCTAATTATAGCCGCTAC
>JAUWHM010000142.1 GCA_030605915.1 Nitrospirota bacterium
AGTAGTTTACAGTAAAGGTCAAATCCCACTTCAACGATATGGCCGTGCTGCTCCAGTCCAAGCAGATTTCCTGCTCCCCGAATCTCCAGGTCACGCATAGCGATACGGAATCCCGACCCGAGGTCGCTGAACTCCTCAATGGTCTTAAGGCGCTTCTGTGCTTCCTCGGCTAAAGCCAGGTATTTGGGGAAGAGAAGATAGGCGAAAGCCAGGTGCTTGAAGCGCCCCACCCTTCCCCTTAGTTGATATAAGTCAGCCAAGCCAAAAGTATCAGCCCGGTTAATAATGATGGTATTTACATTGGGTATATCTAATCCGGATTCTATGATGGTGGTAGCCAATAAGACATCTATCTTATAGCCTAAGAAATCAGACATCACTTTCTCCAGCTTCTTCTCCGGCATCTGGCCATGGGCAACGGCCACTCTTACCTCGGGAACGAGCCGCCGCAGGCGCTGGGCCACCTCATCAATTCCCTGCACTCGATTGTGGACGAAGAATATCTGACCACTTCGACTCATCTCCCTCCTGATGGCTTCTGTTACTGTCTCCTCATCATATTCTATGACCATGGTCTGGATGGGGAGTCTATCCTCAGGGGGAGTATTAATGGTGCTCATATCCCTTATTCCGGTTAAGGACATATGGAGAGTGCGGGGGATGGGAGTAGCCGTTAGGGTGAGGACATCAACCAATTTCCTCAGCTTTTTCAATCTCTCCTTATGGACTACCCCGAAGCGCTGTTCCTCATCAATGATGACCAATCCCAGGTCTTTAAAGGCAATGTCCTTCTGTAATAATCTATGGGTCCCAATGACGATGTCTATGGTGCCTGCTTTCAGTTCATTGATGACTTCCTGCTGCTCAAGACGGGTCCTGAAGCGGCTGAGCATAGACACCTTGATGGGATAGTCGGCCATCCTATCTCTGAAGGTAGTCCAATGCTGCTGGGCGAGCACGGTGGTGGGAACGAGCATCGCCACCTGCTTACTGTCCATTACTGCTTTAAAAGCGGCTCGTACGGCCACCTCCGTCTTTCCGTAACCGACATCGCCACAGATGAGCCGGTCCATTGGCCTGGGGGATTCCATATCCTGCTTTATTTCTTTTATGGTTCGAAACTGGTCAGGAGTCTCCTCGTAGATGAAGCCTGCCTCGAATTCATGCTGCCAGGAAGTATCTGGGGAGAAAGCAAACCCGCCTGTTGTCTCTCGGGTAGCATGGAGCTCCAAGAGCTCGCTGGCCATGTCCCGGATGGATCTCTTAATCCTCTCCTTGGTGCGAGCCCAGCCGCCGCTTCCCAATCTGCTGAGACGAGGAGCGTGCCCCTCCACTCCTACATATTTCTGGACGAGGGGAAGCTGTTCCACTGGAACATAGAGTTTATCCTCATTCAGGTATTCCAGGACCAGGAAATCTCTCTCCCTCCCATCGGCCTTGAGCCTCTCCACTCCTAAGTATTTCCCAATTCCCTGGTGGAGGTGGACCAGATAGTCGCCTTCTTTTAGATCGAGGAAGCTGGATACAGGCACTCCCCCTTTGAAGCGGCGCCGAGGACGTCGGAGCCGATAACGACCGAATATTTCCTGATCAGTAATGAGAGCTAATCTTATTTCCGGAAGGAGGAAACCAGATTGAAGTCTACCTATGGAGGTGAATATTTCTGGACCGGTTTCTATCCCATGTTCCTTTAAAAGCTCCTTCAGTCTCTTCTCTTCTCCCTCATTGTTACAGATGAGAACTATTCTATAACCATCTTCCTTCCAGGCTCTTATCTTCTCAGTCAGATGTTCAAACTGTCCCTGATAGCTGTCCAGGGATTGAACCCCTATATGTTCGGTCAGCTTTGGTTTCATCCCAGGAGCACTCTGGGGAAGGACAGATACGTAGATGAGATGTTTTTTCCGACACTCTTTAAGAATGGTCTGGTAGTCTGCTAATCTGCAGGGTGAGGGGGTATCTTGGACTGATTGGCTGAGGGCGTGACCTGCCATTTCATAGAGCTTCGCTGGCTCATCCAGAAACACCCGGGCATGAGGAGGAAGATAAGCTAACAGCGTGGTCAAGTCCCTGACCTTATCTTGAATACGCAGGAATTTTCTTTTTTTGCCCCTCACTCCTTCGCTTCCTTCAGGACAAGCTTTAATCCTCTCTCCAGAGGGGAGAGGGCAGGGTGAGGGGGTATCTTGAAGGACAAGTTCTCCTCTGGGAGGAATGATAGCCTCATCAACCTTATTTATAGAACGTTGGCTGGTAACTGAGAAGAGGCGCATGGATTCGATTGTATCTGCGAAAAACTCAATGCGCAGGGGATGTTCATAGGTGAGGGGATAGATATCTAATATTGCCCCTCGGTGGCTGAAATCTCCCTTCTCTTCCACCATGGCTTGGGGCTGGTAACCATAGTTGACCAACTTCCTCACTAAATTCTCCATATCCACTGATTGCCCACGACACAGTTTCACCAGAGCGGAACTCAAGGTGCGAGCTGAGACTATCTTATTAAGAAGAGCTTGAATGGGAGCCACAATCAGAGGTCGATGGCCTTGCCCCGTTAGATGTTTGCCCCGTAAGAGGCCAGATGTCTTACAGAGTTTGCTATCTGACGGGGCTTGAACCAGTTTCTCCAAGACCCGGAGTCTCTCAGCCATCACCTCAGCATGTGGGGCTGTATCCTCACCAGGTAGAACCTCCCGGGCTGGGAAAAGGTATACTTCACCCTGAGAGAAACTCTCCAGGTCCTGATAGAGCTTCTCTGCCACCTCCACACTGGAGGTAATTATTAAGGAAGGGAAGGAGAATCTCTCCCGAAGGGAAGCTACTAAATAGGCTTTAGATGAACCCCACAGCCCGCTCAAGGATAATTCCTTGGTTCCCTCTTCAATAGCTCGAGCCACAGAGTTATAAGGTAAGGATTGTTCCAAGTGAGATAAGAGACTAAATAAAGACATAACTCTCCCTACCTTAAGTTTATCCTGAACCTCATGCAAAGTCAAGGTTACATTCCGTCCTGGTCTACACTTCTTGACACCTTTCACCGTCGCAAGAGCAACTGGTGAATCTTGACAGCACATGTAGAATATGGTATAAATCAGGATAAGGTTAGAGAAAAGATTAAAAAGGAGTTGTACTGCTTCGCTGTATGGAAAAGACACTGCGGGATTATGCTGAAAAGATTGAAAAGGGTGAGGTGGATCCGACGGTCTATTATGACCAGAGCAAAAGTGGAGTTGTTTTCAACCCCCAGGATGAAAAGACTCCACTTAATCTGTTAAGTTTTGGCATATATCAATTAGAACAGGGACCTTTCAGTCAGCAGGCCGGAGGTAGAGAACAGTCAACCTGATATGGTCATCTCAGAAGAAAAATTTGAAAGCATATGCCAGCAAAGCAACCTTTCCGAGCGAGGGCTACATATATGAACTTTTGATAGCTAAACTGTTACAACACCAGTAAGAGAGAAAACAGATGAAAATAGTTCCCATTTACCTTTAGGGCTGATAAAAATGAGTAAGAGACTTTTTATAGATGCTGTTTGCGGAAAAAAGGTGTTGGAGAAGTTGATTTTTGGAACAGGAACATCAATAGTCTGTCAGGATATAATGCGTCAGATTGACGTTTGGTTCCCTGAGGCGCATCTTGACGCCGAGAAAATGGCTCAACTGGCGATGACAGGACATACTCTTTTGGATTTTGATGTGGTCATGCCGTTGTTTTCGGTTTGCCATGAAGCGGCGGCTATGGGATGTAATGTGAACTGGGGCAGGGTAGACATGATGCCTGAGAGTGGCCGGCCGATATTCAAAGACGCCGAAGATATCAGGATACCGGAGAATTTTTTAAAACATCCCGGTTGCGCAGTCCCTGTTGAAGCTATTAAGCTTCTGAAAAAACGACTGGGCAATGATGCCGCTGTCTGCGGCAAGGTCTTCGGGCCGTGGACTCAGGCCTACCATTATTTTGGAATTGAAAATTTTCTCATGATGACCATTGATGACCCGGAAAAAACAAAGGAGATTCTGGAAAAACTGCTTGAAGTTACAATTATTTTTGCCGATGCTCAAATAGAAGCAGGCGCTGACTGCCTGCTTCTGGCCGACCATGCTACAAGTGATATTTGCAGCCCCCGGGCATATCAGCAGTTCCTTATGCCTGTTCATAAGCGTCTTGCAAAACAGATCAATTGTCCCTTGATCCTGCATATATGCGGTAATACCGCAGACAGGATAGAATATATCAGGCAAACAGGGCTTGATTGTTTTCACTGGGATACCAAGACAGGTCCTGCGCATCTTGTCCGGGAAATGGCCGGACCGGAATTGTCACTTATGGGAGGAATAAGTAATTATATGTTACTTAGCGGTTCTCCCGATGATCTTGTTAAGGCAGCTGCTGAAGCCGGCAAGTCAGGGATTGATATAATTGGTCCGGAATGTGCCGTGCCGCTTTCAACCCCGCTTGAAAATCTCAAGGCAGTAGCATCATCAGTGAAAGATTGTGCAGAAGGTTTATCCCACGGCGCTTCACCCCCTATGCTTGTTTGCACAAGCAAACATCGGGGGCAAGCTGGGGATGAAGCGAATCTCGGGGATTCCGCTAGCCCGCCCCCAACGCTTTAATCAGCAGGGGGAAGATACTCAGGCTTTTAAGCCGGAGAGCTTCATATTAAACAGAAAAGGAGAAAAAGAAAATGGTGAAGAGTTTCAAACAAATCCTTAATGAACAGGAATTGGCTGTCGGCCTTATGAGTCAGCATGTTTGCAGCCCCTGGCTAGCAAAATTATATCATGATGCCGGCGCTGATTTCTTATATATTGAGAATGAGCATATTTTTTTCAACGGCGCTGATATGGCCAACCTGGTGCTGGCCGCCCGTTCTTATGGTCTGCCGGTAGTGGCCAAATGTGAATATGTCAATCGCGGTTCGATTGCCAAATTATTGGATGCCGGGGTAATAGGTATTCAGTTACCCATGAGTGAGACCCCGGAACAATTGGCTGAGGTGGTCAGCTACGTCAAGTTTCCTCCTGTAGGAGTGCGCGCGGCCGCTCCGGGAACGGGAAATACTGATTATGAGCCGGTAAATCTGGCTGAATGGCTGAAAAACGCCAATGATGAGACAACCGTAATTGCCCATATTGAGAGCCGCAAGGGTTTGGAAAATATTGATAAAATCCTTTCCGTGCCGGGTGTTGATATAATGTTTATCGGTATGTTTGATCTGACCGTCAGCCTGGGCCAGCCAGCCAAATATGATCATCCGGATATTATTGCGGCTATGGATAGGTTGGTCAGTTCCGCAAAGCAGCACAGCAAGATTGCGGGTATGTGGATTCCGTCATATGATAAAGCTGAACCGTGGCTTGAAAAGGGGGTCAGGTTTTTTGAGACCACTGGTGATGTGGGTTTTATTGCTGCCGGAGCTGTTGAACTGATGAAAAAATTTCCAGACCACGCCTCGCGCGTCGGCCAGGGGGATGGTCACATATAATTCTACCGCATTGCCTTTAAGGCTAAGGATGATAAAACGAGGAGATACTATAATGAAGATAGTAGTAACAGACGGATATACACTTAATCCCGGAGATTTAACCTGGGAGGACCTTGAGATACTGGGTGAATGTGATATCTATGAACGGACCACACCTGAAGAGACAATAAACAGGTGTAAAGATGCTGATATTATTGTTACCAATAAGGTGTTTTTTAATAGAGAGATCATTGATTCGCTGCCCAAGCTCAAATGTATAAGTGTAACAGCTACCGGTTACAATGTCATTGATATTAAAGCAGCCAAAGAGAAGGGCATTATTGTTACTAACGTTCCGACTTACGGTACACGATCGGTAGCCCAGATAGTTTTTGCCCTGCTGCTTGAATTAGCCCATCATGTGGGGTATCACTCTCAGACAGTGCACGAAGGTAAATGGGCGGGTTGTGATAATTTTTGCTATTGGGATAGACCGTTAATTGAACTGGCCGGTTTGAAAATGGGAGTTGTTGGTTTCGGCCGGATCGGCCGGACCACGGCTGATCTGGCCAGGGCTTTTGGTATGGATGTTATAGCCTATGATCTATATGCTGATAAGATCAGCAGCCCCAAGACAGAATTTGTCAGCCTCGATGAAATTTTCAAAGACAGTGACGTAATAAGTCTGCACTGCCCGCTTACACCTGAAAATGAAGGTATGATCAATGCTCAGAACCTTAATCTTATGAAGAAAACCGCATTCCTGATAAATACCAGCCGCGGACAGCTTGTAAACGAACAGGACCTGGCAGATGCCCTGAACACCGGACAGATCTCCGGTGCCGGTTTGGATGTCCTTTCAACGGAGCCTCCCAAGCCAGACAACCCGCTTCTTAGCGCGAAAAACTGTTATATTACACCACATATAGCCTGGGCAACAAAATCGGCCCGGGCGCGTCTTATGAAGACGGCGATTGGGAATATAGAGGCTTTTCTGCGGGGAGCTCCTGAAAATGTTGTCAGTTGAAAGTTCTTGTCATATCTTCCGTTATAATAAAGCTGTTAGCCAAAAGATAAAATTAGACTTTTGGAAGGTGTAGGAATGTTGTAGAGATAGTGAATGAAGGGTGAGTTTGGTATACTCCTCCTTGTGGCTCGTGGTAGCCAGGAGCAATTATTATGCAAAAGAATGATCTTTTTGATTTAAAGGATAAAGTGGCAGTTATCACCGGTGGCGGCGGAGTCCTTTGTGGAGCCATGGCTAATGGGTTAGCCGCCAGAGGGGTAAAAGTGGCCATACTTGATTTGAGAAAAGAGGCGGCTGAAAATATCGCCAGCCAGATTAAGGCAGGAAATGGTGAGGCCATAGGTTTAGAGTGTAATGTTCTGGACCGAGTTAGCCTTGAGCAGGCCAGTAGTCAGGTGCTGGAGGCCTTTGGCCCACTAAACATCCTGGTCAATGGCGCTGGAGGTAATAACCCTAAAGCAACCACCTCTAAGGAAAGACTTTTTCCTGAAGATTTAAAAACTCAGGTAAAAGACCTGAAGACTTTTTTTGACCTGGACTCTGAAGGGATACAATTTGTCTTTAATTTGAATTTCTTAGGGATACTTTTACCCAACCAGGTCTTTGGCCGGGTCATGGCCGAGCATGGACGGGGTGTTATCCTCAATATCTCTTCCATGAATGCCCTGCGTCCACTGACCAAAATACCAGCCTATTCTGCCGCCAAAGCTGCTGTTTCTAACTTTACCCAGTGGCTGGCTACGCATTTTGCCCCGGTTAATATCCGGGTTAATGCCATGGCCCCTGGATTTTTCCTGACCGAACAAAACCGGTT
>JAUWHM010000112.1 GCA_030605915.1 Nitrospirota bacterium
GAACAGGGACTTCTTATTCATTTAGGGATCGATTGGGTGGAAGGAGTTGAGGGTTGATAGTAATGAAGTACTAAGTCAAATGGAAGTAACGCCCTTAAAACAATGATAACTGAGGAGTTAAGAGTTTCGTGAAACCATGAAGTCCGTTTTTGAAGGAGGGAGCAGGAGATGTTCAAGAATAAGAGGTTTTTGTTAGATATTTGTAGTAAAAGCAAAGTGGGCTTTTTGATTGACAAAATGGCCAGTCTATAGTAACATGTTTATTACTAACAGAATTGTTAGTAACGCGGGGGTAATGATATGGCTTTTACTATTCAGCCAGCCGTAGGGAAAGGATTTATAAATAGGGAAGAAGAATTGCAGGACATTTTGACTACTTTAAAAGATAGGGAATCGACTATCGGATTTGCTTTGATGGGGAAAAGAAGAATGGGCAAGACCTCTATCTTCAAAGAAACTGAGAGGCTTTTGAAAAGGGAGAAAAATATTGTTCCCCTTTATTTTTCAATGTGGGATTTAGTGGAAAACAATTTAACTGAATTTGCCCGAGAGCTGTCCCTGGCAATTATTGAGGCCTATCGGCCTTATCTTGGTTTAAAGTATAGAGCCAGAGAGTTGATGGAACTTCCATTTAATTTTCTAAAAAAGTTGATTGGTGGATTAAAAATTAGCATTGAATTGAAAGATTCTATTAGTTTTCTTCTCTCATTTGAAAAAGAAAAGAAAATAGATTTTGCTGGACTAATCACTGAAACATTTAATCTTTCAGAAGAATTAGCCAGAGCCACTAATATAAAATGTGTCATCTTTCTGGATGAGTTTCCTGAGGTTATCAATCTTAGAATGAACGGAAAAAAAGTGGGAGAGGATATAATTAAAAAGATTAGAACCATCCAGGAGGGGTATAGGAAAACATCTTTCAATATTTCTGGCTCCATCAGGAAGGCTATGGAAATAGCCTGTCTATCCCCTTCCAGTGCTTTTTACAGACAATTTGTAGTAAAACAAATTGGTCCGCTAACCAAGCAAAGCATAGCGTCATTAGTAAGGAGGAATTTAAAAGGGAAGACCTTAACCAAAGATGGAATTGAACTATTTTACAAATTTACTAGAGGGATTCCTTTTTATGCCCAATTTATGGGGAGACTTCTGAGCCAATATACAGGCCAATCTCTTGGCCGGGAAGAGGTGGGTGAGACGATTGATGAATTCTTAAAGCAGGAAGGGAATTTACTTTTCAAAGAAGAATTTGAGAGATTAAGCGATAAAGAAAAGGTAATTGTCGTTGCCATGGCCACCAAAAGAATTTTTACCTTTTCAGAAATTTTCCGAGAATTAAGGGCAAAGGTTACTAATGTAGCCAGGTTTCTTGGCTATCTGGAAGAAAAGGCGGTCGTAGAGAAGCGAGATAAGGGAGAATATGATTTTAGCGACCCAATCTTCAGGGAATGGTTAGTCCGAAGATGAAGGTGGCTATGGCCGCGGGCAATGAGGATAATACAAAAAGATGTTTTTGTGCATGTTGACAAGGGGAAAAGAGGGAACAGAGGATGTTTAAGAATAAGAGGTTCTTATTATTCATAACGGATGCCATTATTGTAATGGGGTGTTTCTACGGCGGATTTTTATTTCGCTTTGATGGGCGCATACCGGCTAAAGAGATTATCGAATTTAAGAAATTGATATGGATAGTAATTGTTGTCCGTTTGGCCAGCTACTATCTGTTCGGGCTCTATAGAGGAATGTGGCGATATGCGGGCATTAAGGATCTATTATCCATCCTTAAGGCGGCAACAATAGGCTCCCTGATTGTGGCTGGCATCGTATTTTTCAGGAGGGAGCAGTTTACCTGTCCCCGGACGGTGTTTCCTGTTGACTGGCTATTGAATGTAATCTTGATTGGGGGAGAGAGGTTTGTCATCCGGATGTTGCGGGAGATTCGAGGTAGAGGAAGAGGAAGCAGGGAGGCAAGGAGGGTTCTCATTGTAGGAGCTGGAGATGCCGGTGAGATGACCTTAAGGGAGATAAGGAATCATCCTGAATCTGGATATCTTCCAGTTGGCTTTATAGATGACCATCGGCGGAAACAGGGGATGTCCATCCACGGAGTTGTAGTCTTAGGAAGAAGGGGCGATATTCCCAGGGTGGTTCAGGAAAGGAATATAGAAGAGATAGTTATTGCCATGCCCTCTGCTTCCGGAAAGGTTATTCGGGAGATAGTCTCCATCTGTGAGGAGGCAGGGGTGAGTTGCAAGATTATCCCTGGCTTGAATGAACTGATTAGGGGACATGTAAGCATTAAGGAGCTCAGGGACATAGAGCTTGAGGACCTTCTGCGTAGACCAGTCGTTAAGGTGGGTCTGAGGGAGGTCTCCTCCTATCTCAAGGGGAAGAAGGTTCTGGTTACGGGAGCGGGGGGCTCAATTGGCTCAGAGCTCTGCAGGCAGGTCTCCCAGTTTAATCCCTTAAAGTTAATTGCCCTGGACCATAGCGAGAATGGCCTATTCTATTTAGAATACGAGCTGAATAAGGTTAATAATGAGAACGCTGATTCGCTTGGCGTCCACATAGTGGTTGGTGACATCAGAGACAAGGATAAGCTTCGGTCAATCTTTGAGCGTTTCCGGCCGGAGGTTATCTTCCATGCGGCGGCTCATAAGCATGTCCCGCTGATGGAGAAGAACCCAGAGGAGACGATTAAGAATAATATCGTCGGCACAGCTAATTTGGCTGAACTGGCTGATGAGTATAAAGTAGAGAAATTTATCAACATTTCCACTGATAAGGCAGTTAATCCAACCAGTGTTATGGGGGCCTCCAAGAGGGTGGCGGAGATGATAGTTCAGAGTAAGAGTCATTCAAGCACCTGCTTTGTCAGCGTTCGCTTCGGGAATGTCCTTGGAAGCGATGGGAGTGTTGTTCCCCTCTTCCGCAAGCAGATTGCTGAAGGAGGTCCGGTGACGGTGACTCATCCGGAGGTAACCCGCTACTTTATGACCATACCGGAGGCGGTGCAGTTAATTGTTCAGGCGGGGGCGATGGGCAAGGGGGGAGAGGTCTTTGTCCTGGATATGGGGGAGCCAATTAAGATAGTGGATTTAGCCCGGGATTTGATTAGTTTCTCAGGATTTGAGCCGGATGAGGATATTTCTATTGAATTTGTAGGGCTGCGACCAGGAGAAAAGCTTCATGAGGAACCTCTAACAGCGGAGGAAGGTATAAAGGCAAGTAAACATAAACAGATATTTGTGGCAAAACCGGATGTAGTTGATTCTAACAGATTGCAAAGAGATATTGAGGAGCTTAAGTTTTTAGCTGAAAGGGCAGAAGGGAAAGATATTATAAATAAACTTGAGGAGATGGTTCCTAACTACACTCCAAAGAGAGAAGAAGTGCCCCAACAAATATAAAGCCGTGATTAAGCAAGAAAGAGTGAAAGTGGAATGGCCATGAAGTCAGAAACTAAGATTAAAATTTGTGTTCTGATTGGTGTAACAATTGTGATTCTATTCTTGATATGGCGAGCTTCATTTGATAAGGTGAGGAATATCCTAAGATTTCTGCCGGAATATGAAGGCAAAAGGATATATATTCTTGGTAGAACGCAGTCAGCACTATCGATTCCTTTTGTGGGTAGTATTTATAAGATTAATGATGGTTCAGGAGGTATATGGGTAATAAGTGAGGTGGATTCTACGGTGAATAATCGGATTATATTTATTAGTGGTGTTCTTGAGAAAGAGTTTGACTTAGAGAAGACAGAGTTCATCCAGCCCTTCAAAAAAGATATACCCTCTTTTAAGCCACCTGGCCCTATCATTATAGAGAAGAGTAGAGATTCTTTATTCTCCAGCCTTAAGTTGATAGCAGGAAAAAGAGGCTAAAGTGTCAAAAAGGGTGCTGGTTACCGGTGGGGCCGGTCTTGTAGGGAGTCATACGGCAGAGTATTATGCTAAGAAGGGTTATGAAGTGGTCATCTTAGATAATCTGATGCGCTCCCAACTATTTGAATATGATAAGGAAAGCGTAGAATATAACTGGAATTATCTAACCAGGTACCCAAATATTGGAAGGATAAAGGGGGATATAAGAAACGAAAAGGATGTGGAGAAAGCTCTGGGCAGTGGTGTAGATATAATTGTCCACACGGCGGCTCAACCGGGAGTCCCATCCTCGGTAAGGATGCCCAAGGAAGATATCAGTATAAATGCCTTTGGGACATTGAATGTCTTAGAATGCGCAAGGAGAATCTGCCCGAAAGCAAC
>JAUWHM010000107.1 GCA_030605915.1 Nitrospirota bacterium
TTCCATTCCATTTTAACTCCTCCTTTCTAATTCTAATATACCACTACTCTGTGGAAAATACAAGAAAAAAATTATGCATGGCTCACCTCCTCAACTTTTTACAATTCAACGTAAGGCACTATCTTTTTATTGGCAGGTTAATATAGAAGGTAGTGCCTTCCCCTGGCTCAGATTCTACCCAGATTTTTCCTTCATGTTCCTTTATAATCTTCTGGGTTACGGCCAGTCCCAGGCCAGTACCCTTAGCCCCTTTAGTGCTGTAGAAAGGGTTAAATATATTCTTTAGTTCATGGGCCGCTATGCCACCACCTCTATCCTGAACCTTGATTAGAACTTGGCCTATCTCCGGCTGGTGTCTGGTGGTAACCTTCACTTCTCCTCCACGCCTTTCCATAGCCTCCAGAGAGTTGGAGATAAGATTTAAGAGGCAGCGGTGTATTCCCTGTCGGAGATTCTGTCAGCAGAGTTTTTAACCACTTGCCATCCCTTTTTCAAAACAGTTTGGTTCCCTTCCTCAAGAGCTATCTCCACAACGGATACTCCTCCCTTCATCCCGGCAAGGATATTTTTGGCATAATGAGAAAGCCCGGCTATCGCCTGACCTATTCCGGCCAACCGTTCTGCCTTTAAGTTCTCTTCGTATAATCGCATATTCTCTATAGCCATGGCGGCCTGATTTCCTATAGCTGTTAAAAGTTCCAAATCGTCCTTAGAAAAAGCACCGGTGGAAAGTTCGGTGTCTACATAGATAATACCTAAGATTTTCTCCTTGCCTTTTAAGGGAATACACATGGCTGACCTGATCTGTTGTTGAATCACACTCTCTTTGTCCTTAAATCTGGAATCGGTCAGGGCATCCGAACTCAAGATTGACTTCTCCTCTCTCAAGACCTGATCAATAATACTCCTACTTACCCTAAT
This sequence comes from Nitrospirota bacterium, assembly GCA_030605915.1. Taxonomy (GTDB): domain Bacteria; phylum NPL-UPA2; class NPL-UPA2; order NPL-UPA2; family JAGMAN01; genus JAGMAN01. The sequence goes on from JAUWHM010000107.1 coordinate 922, forward strand.
TTCTGTTTTATCCTCCTTTCTTCTCCTTCGAGAAGCCTTGGGAATTAGATTGCCCGTCCCCTCATCAATCAATCCAATAAAGCCTCTATCCGCCTTTATCACTCCAAAGACTAACTCCAATATCTTATCCAACAATTTATCCAGTTCAAAGATTGAATTAATAATGTTGCTCACCTCATAGACTGTAGCTAAATTCTGGTGCGTCCTCTTCAGAAGCTCAAAATCAGAGGGACCAAACTCAGGGTAGCCAAACCGTGCCTTGCCAGCCTGGATAGCTAAATTTACTCTACTTCTCCCATAATCTTCCTGGGGGAGTATCTTTACTGGGGAGGGGAATCTCCTCAAGACATCTTCTGCCTCCTCCATAAAAAGCAATATTGTGTTTCCTATTCTAATCTCATCGCCTGATTTTAGTGTCTTCTCGGTAATGAGAAGTCCATTAACAAAGGTGCCATTGGTGCTATTTAGGTCACTAATCTGACATTGGTTATCCTTAAAACTCAGCCGGAGATAATGAAAGGAAGCCTAACTCCCTGGCCGCTTCTCCATATTCATAGTAAAGACATCCTCAAAGTGTCGAACCAGTCCCTCTTTCATCTCTTGAAGACCAATTCCTTCGGTCTTTAACTTAGTTAGTGAGGTTACTCCCTTATCTCTAATTCCACAGGGACTTATCATAGAAAAATATTTCATATCCGGATTCACATTCAGACAGAAGCCGTGGAAGCTTATCCAGCGACGAACCCCAATGCCGATGGCGGCAATCTTCTCATCCTCGACCCATACGCCAGTATATCCAGCCACTCTCTTAGCCTTCACTCCGCAGTCAGCTAACAGCCTGATTAAGACTTCCTCGAGCCTACGAAGCAGGAGATGGACATCACGCCCGTGTCCGGTCAAGTCCAATATGGGGTAGCCGATGAGCTGGCCCGGCCCGTGATAGGTTATGTCCCCACCCCGGTCTACCTCTATGACAGTGATACCAAGAGTCTCCAAGTACTCATCTGAAACATGGAGATTCTTCTTGCTTCCCCTTCTACCGATAGTGAAGACAGGAGGATGTTCAGCCAGGATTAAGGTATCGGGAATCTCCTGACGAAATCTTTTCTCCACCAATTCCTTCTGTAGAGCCCAGGTCTTGCGGCAATCAAGAAATCCAAGGTCAACAACATGACATCTGCGGTTTATCATTTTCACATCTTCTCGGGTGCAGAGATACCCAGTAGGCGCAGACCATTCTGTAAAGTTGTCTTGACTGCTTTTACCAGGACCAAACGAGCTGAACCTAAGTTTCTATCCCCCGGGCCAATCACCCGGAATTTAGTGTAGAAATTGTGAAATGAGCCAGCCAGCTCCTGAAGATAGCCGGTCAATCCCTGTGGCTCCAAGGCCCGGGCACCGCTCTCTACCACCTCGGGAAACTGAGCCAAAGTCTTGATTGTCTCCAGTTCTTCTTTCTCCTTTAGAAGAGATAAGTCCACTGCCTCGGCTTTCTTAACCTCAACCCCTTTTTCAGCGGCAAACTCAAGAATGCTGCAGATTCGGGCATGTGCATACTGGACATAATAGACGGGATTCTCGGTGGACTGACTTTTGGCTAAATTAAGGTCAAAATTCAAATGGCTATTTGTGGTGCGCATCAAGAAAAAGAAACGGGCCGCATCCCTGCCCACCTCATCCAGCACCTGGCGCAGGGTAATGAATTCGCCGGCTCTGGTGGACATAGGCAGTTTCTCTTGCCCCCGGTAAAGGCTCACTAACTGTAAGATGATGACCCTGAGGCTATCCTTCTCATGTCCGAGAGCTTCTACGGCTGCCTTGAGCCGTCCCACATATCCGTGGTGGTCAGGGCCTAAGATATCAATAAGGTATTGGAAACCCCTTTCGTATTTATTTTGATGGTAGGCAATGTCAGGAGCAAGATAGGTTGGCTGGCCATCGCTTCTGCGCACTACCCTGTCTTTCTCATCACCGAATTTAGAGGAGCGAAACCAGAGAGCCCCCTGCTTCTCGTAAATGTGTCCTTCCTTCTTCAATCTTTCCATCGTCTTCTTAACCTGCCCGCTCTCATAGAGGTCTTTCTCCTTAACCCAACCATCAAATTCTATTGCGAAATCCTTCAAATCCTTCTTTATTGATTCAAAGAGCTTCTCTTCAGCAAAGCGACGGAAAAATCCTAAGTCCCCCCGGTCCACATCTTCGCATTCCCGGGCTATCTCTTGAGCAATACGAGTTATATAAGTTCCTTTATAACCATCCTCCGGGAAGGTAATTTCCTCACCCCGAAGCTCGTGGTAACGAGCCTGGACTGATTTTCCCAAAATGTCCATCTGGTGCCCCACATCATTGTAGTAGTACTCCCGATAGACTTCATAGCCAACCATCTGGAGAGTGTTAGCAAGAGCATCTCCCACAGCAGCATGTCTACCATGGGCTACGGTCAGGGGGCCGGTAGGATTGGCACTGACGAACTCAATAAGCACTTTCTTTCCCTTGCCTAAACTTGAGCGACCATAGTTAGCTCCTTCTTCCTCAATATCCTTCAGTTTTGGATAAAGAGCCTTTGGAGCAAGAAAGAAATTGATAAAGCCGGGATCAGCTACTTCTATCTGGCTGATGGTTGAAGGCTGAGGACTAATAGCCTTGATATGTTTGACGATGACCTCAGCTATCTTCCGGGGAGGGAGGTTCACCTTACTCGCCAGTTGGAGGGCGATGCTGGTTGCTAAATCCCCATGGCGTTTCTCAGACGGAACCTCTAAGCGAAGAGGGGGAAGATCACAATGTGCGAGCTCCCCTTTTTCCCTAGCTTTATCTATCCCTTCCCTTATGAGATTAGTTGCTGCCTCCTTGGCTTCCCTGGTCACCTTATCGTCTCTGTCCTATATAATCCATGCTCATAAATGTATTCTTCCACCTTCTCCGGCAAAAGATATTTAATGTTTCTTCTTTCCTTTATCCGCTGGCGGATATCGGTGGAGGAAATGTCTAAGTTAGGTATCTCTATGAGCTGAATCTGCTTGAGAATCGTTCCTTCGATATCTTCCGTATCGAAGCCCGGTCTGGTAGCCACGATGAACTGGCAGAGCTTGAGCAACTCTTCTCTATCCTTCCAGGTAAATATCTCCAATATGGCATCAGCTCCAGTAATGAAATAAAGTTCTGTATCTTTCCCGTAGATATTAAGGAGTTCCTTAACTGTCTCTACCGAATAAGATTTACCAGACCGCTGCAATTCCAAGTCAGAGACTGAGAAGAAGGGATTAGACTGGGTAGCTAAGACGGTCATCTGGTAACGGTCGCTGGGAGGAGCGATATCGGGATCGTTCTTGTGTGGGGGAAAGGCAGAGGGAATAAAGATCACCTTCTCCAAATCAAACTTCTCTCTGACTTCAGCGGCCACTAACAAATGGCCATAATGAATGGGATTAAAAGTTCCTCCCAATATGCCAATACGCATAGCGTTAATATCAAAAAAATTTTTGATTTTACTGTCTTATTTGTCCTTCTCCATAAATAATGTATTTATAGATGCACAGCTCCTCCAGGCCCATGGGACCACGAGCATGGATCTTCTCTGTGCTGATTCCTATCTCCGCCCCCAGGCCAAACTCCCCTCCATCGGTGAAACGGGTGGAAGCATTCACATAGACAGCGGCGGCATCTACTTCGTCCAGAAATCTCTTAGCGGCTCGATAATTCTCGGTGATGATTGCCTCTGAGTGATTGGACCCATATTTATGAATGTGCTCTATTGCCTCTTTTAAGCTAGAGACTACCTTTACCGAAAGCACTAAATCCAAGTACTCCGTCTTCCAGTCCTTCTCAGTAGCCTCCTTTACTGGCACTATAAGGATAGAGCCTGCAATCTTTCTCACCTCTGGGCAGCCTATCACCTCCACCCCAGCCTCCTGGAATTTCTTTATCATGGTGGGGAGAAAATCCCTGGCTATAGCCTGGTGAACCAGCAGTGTCTCCATAGCATTACAGACCCCCGGTCGCTGGACCTTGGCGTTGAAGGAGACCTTCACAGCCATATCCAGGTCTGCAAACTCGTCTACATAAGTGTGGCATATTCCCTTGTAATGTTTGATAACCGGAATAGTGGATTCTTCCACCACCGTCTTAATTAAACTCTCTCCCCCCCGGGGAATAATTAGGTCAATGAACTCATTTAGCTTGAGAAGTTCCCTGACTGCTTCTCGATCGGTGGTCTTAACTATCTGGATAGCCTCTTGCGGAAGTCGGGCTCGGGAAGCTTCCTCCGATAAGACCCGGGCAATGGCTAAATTGGAATGAATTGCCTCTGAACCGCCTCTCAGGATAATGGCATTTCCTGACTTGAGGGAAAGTCCACTTGAATCAGCAGTAACATTTGGCCTGGCTTCATAAATAAGGGCAATCACCCCGATGGGCACCCGCCTCTTCCCAATCTCCAGGCCATTAGGCCGGCGCCACATCTTAATGGTCTCGCCCACTGGGTCTGGAAGAGCGGCTACTCCCTCTAAACCCGAAGCCATATTTTCGATTCGAGATGAATTTAGAAGCAGTCGGTCGACTAATGCCTCGGGTAAGCCCTTCTCTTTGGCTCCCTTCACATCCCTTTCATTCTCAGTTAGAATGCTTTTTTCGCTTTTCCTCAAGCCCTTGGCCATGGACAGCAGGGCCCGGTTCTTGCTCTCTGTCGAGGCGCGGGCTAATTCTCTGGCGGCCTGCCTGGCCCCCTGAGCCACAGCCAACATTTCGTCTTTGAGACTCATAGTAGAACTAAATTATCCCGATGGACCACTTCATCATAAGGCTTATAACCAAGAATGGACTGGATATCCTTAGTCTTCACTCCCTTTATCTTATCTACTTCCTCTCCGGAATAATTGCTCAGCCCTCGGGCAAACTCTAGATCGTCTCCGTCAATAATGCTTACCACATCTCCTCCAGCGAATTTACCTTTCACTCTCACAATACCACTGGGAAGCAGGCTCTTTCCCTTAAGCTTCAAAGCCTCTTTGGCTCCCTGGTCAATGAATATTCTGCCCTGTCGAGGAAGCGTGAAAGCAATCCAGCGCTTACGGCTGGCTATCTTCTCTCCCCTGGGCAGGAACAAAGTTCCGAGCTCTTCTCCATTTAAAATCCTCTGAATTACCCGGGAAGTATTGCCATTGGCGATGACCATTGGCTCACCCGAGCCAGTAACGATCTTGGCAGCCTGCAGCTTGGTGTACATCCCTCCGGTAGAGGTAGGCTCCGCCGCTCCCCCAGCTAACTCTTCCATCTTGGAATCAACTGCCTCAACTACCGGGATTAGTCTTGCTCCCTTCTTCTTGTGGGGATCAGCGGTATATAATCCATCGATGTCTGAGAGAAGGATAAGTAGATCCGCCTCAATGAGGTTAGTGACCAAAGCCGATAGGGTGTCGTTATCACCAAATTTGATCTCTTCCACTGCTACCGAATCGTTCTCATTAATGATGGGGATGACCTTAAACTTGAGCAGAGTCATCAAGGTATGGTGGGCATTCAGATAGCGTCTTCTGTCACTGAAGTCGTCCTGGGTGAGCAATATCTGAGCAACTAAGTAACCTCTCTTCTGAAAGAGCTGTTCATAGAGGTGCATAAGACGACTTTGCCCAACAGCGGCCGCGGCCTGCTTTTGAGGAATGGTCTTTGGTCGGACCCTTAGTCCCAACTCCCTCATCCCTGCCCCAATGGCCCCAGAGGTTACCAGGATGACTTCTACCTGGGAGTGACGCAAACTCGCTACTTCATCCACCAGCTTCTCCATTCGCTCGAAATTTAGGCCCGTGGTGGGAGGGCCGATAAGGGCTGTCCCCACCTTTATCACCACGCGCTTGACATCTTTTAATATATCCTTTCTGTCCACCGTCTTTAACGAACCCAAGTTTCGTATCGTCCCTGAGCGGATTTTTTCTCAATTAGACCACTTCCGCATAGACACTGACCTGTCTTCGCATCTTCCCCGCTCGCTCAAAACGAACGAATCCATCCCGAAGCGCAAAGAGAGTATCGTCCTTCCCTCGACCGACATTACGGCCTGGCCTGAATTTCGTTCCCCGCTGTCTGAGCAAGATGCTGCCGGCTGAGACAAACTGACCTCCGAAACGCTTCACCCCCAACCGCTGACCTTGACTATCACGCCCGTTCCTTGAACTTCCCATCCCTTTCTTATGAGCCATCTCTAATCCCCTCCTTGAATCTCCACGATCCTCAATTCAGTAAATAGCTGCCGATGTCCGAGCTTTCTACTAGAATCCTTCCTTCGGCGGTATGTGAAGACAATGATCTTTTTGCCCTTCCCTTGCCGAACTACTTCTGCAATTACCTTTGCCTGCTCTATCTTGGGTCGGCCAACAGTAACTTCTCCCTGCCCAGCAACCAAAAGGACATCATCAAACTCCATCCTCTGACCGACTTCCACATCAAGCTTCTCAACCTTAATCAGGTCTCCCTCTGAGACCCGATGCTGCTCGCCGCCAATTTCAACAATAGCATACATTGCACAACCCTCGCTTCAGGAGAATAATATCATAGAACTTACTCTGTGTCAAGCTCCTCCCCCATCCTAGAGAGAAATTTAACCTCCTCTAAATGTAAACCACTGTCCTCTTCAACCGCCACTCGCTTCCGGAACTGCCTCTCCAATTTAGAGATGCTTTCCCTGGCTTCATTTAGAAGATGGAAAGCAACCTGGGGATGAGCCCTAAGGACTATTTCCTTCTCTGTGGACCGGGAAAAGAGCCTCCGCAGCTTCCTTTGAGCACCGATGCTGATAGTAACTACGGACTTAACTATCCCTCGGCCTTGACAGTAAGGACAGGGCTGGCATAAGGTTCTGGATAGATTTTCCCTTATTCTCTGCCTGGTCATCTCCACCAATCCCAATGGACTATACTGGAGAACTTCTGTTTTTGAGCGGTCGCGCTTGAGATCTCCTTCCAGTCTTCTTAAGATCTTCTTCCTGTTCTTCTGCAACTCCATGTCAATGAAATCGATGATAATAATTCCACCCAGGTCCCGAAGACGGAGCTGCCTGGCAATTGCAGAGGCTGCCTCTAAATTTATCCGAAGAGCTGTCCCCTCCAAACTCCCCCGGCCGACATATCTTCCCGTATTCACATCAATGGTTATGCCCGCCGTTCCTTCCTCAATTACCAGATTCCCTCCGCTCTTTAGCCAGACTTTGCTTCTCAGTGCCGCTTCTATTTCTTTCTCCAAACCATAAGAACTAAATAGTGGCTCCTCATCCTTATAGATCTCTACCCTCGGCCTTAAATCGGGCAGGAAAGTCTTTAAGAATCCCTTCAGGGCAGCTCCCTCCTCCTTAGAGTCAATCACCACTCTATTAATGTCAGAGTAAAAAAAATCCCTGGCTACCCGGCAGATCAATCCTAATTCCTGATGGATAAGCTTCGGGGCTCGGCATCTCCGGCCTATCTTTTCTATTCTGCGCCAAAGATGGGTCAAATACCTGATATCGGCAAGAAATTCTTTTTTTCCCTTTCCCTCACCGGCAGTGCGGAGAATGAAACCCATACCGGTCGGACGCAGCCTCCGGAGGAGCCCCCTCAGCCTTTCCCGCTCCTTCTCATTGGTAATTCTGCGAGAAACTCCAATGTGCTCCACTGTTGGCATAAGGACCAGAAATCTACCCGGTAGACTTATGTGAGAGGAAATGCGGGCCCCCTTCGTTCCCATTGGCTCCTTAACTACCTGCACCAATATCTCCTGTCCTTTCCTCAATATATCTTCTATGGAGAGGGAGGGACGAGCTCTCTTGCCGGACTCCAATTTGGTGGCTTCTTCCTCCCCGTAAGTAGCTACCATCTCCTCGAAGATGTCCACCTCCTTAGCCACATCGGAGACATATAAGAAGCCGCTTTTCTCCAGGCCGATATCAACGAAGGCAGCCTCCATCCCTGGCAAGATACTCTCCACCCTTCCCTTATAGATATTGCTCGCAATTCCTCTTCGTCCCTTGCGCTCAACGAAAAATTCCTGTAGAACCTTATCCTCGAGAAGAGCTACCCTTACTTCGCTCTCATCCACACTAATCACTACTTCCTTATACATACAAATTCTCCATCTGCAGCACTTAAGTTATATGAAGTTCTGGCCTTAGCCCACAACTTAATCTCTCATCGGTGAAATCAGCTTTCCGTTCTTCTGCGCAAATAGCCCTATCCTTTCTATGTCTAAGAAGCCGAGCTCCAATTCCTCTACTTCCAGGAGCAATCTTATCGCCTCCTCTGGTCTTGCTCCTGCCTTTAGGGACATCTTCAGAGATAAAGGTGAGGGACTTTCCAACTCCAGACTCAGTATGAGAGGACGAAGGTTGATTTTCCTAACCTCCTTATTTCTGGCCCGCTCAATAGTGATCTCCTCCCGTCTTAAAAGTTTCTCTATCCGTCCTCTCAACTCTTCGGGGCTAAGAGCTGATAGCTCGCCCCCTATAGCTATCTTATAAGTGGCTACATCCACAGTAGCACTTAGCGATTTAGACTTCAAGGGAATCTTCCTCACATCCAAAACCTCTAACCCGGGCGGTAGCTTCTCATTCAAGCGAACCTTAAATTGGTCTACATCAATTTCTTCTTCCAGGATCACATCGGCAAATTCACTTCTACTGCGCATTCCCAGAGGACGG
>JAUWHM010000014.1 GCA_030605915.1 Nitrospirota bacterium
GGTAGTCCAACGTTGACCGAGTTGCGATAAAAGATGCGAGCGAAAGATTTGGCCACAACAGCAGCAATTCCGGCTTCCTTAATAGCTAAGGGAGCCTGTTCACGGGAAGAACCGCAGCCGAAGTTTCGCCCGGCTACAATAAAGGATTTTCCTGGCTCGATCTTCTGAGAGAACGCTGGATCTATATCCTCTAAGAGGTGCTCAGCCAACTCTTTCATGTCCAGAGTAGAAAACTTATATCTCCCTGAAATGATCAAGTCAGTATTGATGTCATCACCAAACTTGTAAGCCCGTCCCCGCAGTTTCATTTTTTATTGAACACTCCTCGGGTTGGTTATTTCCCCCTTAATGGCTGAAGCGGCCACGGTAGCGGGGGAGGCTAAGTAGATACCTGCATTGGGATTGCCCATCCTCCCCTTAAAGTTTCGGTTGGCGGTGGAGAGAACCACCTCTCCATCAGCCGGCACTCCCGCATGTGTTCCCACACAGGGTCCACAGCCAGGATTGAGGACGGCTGCCTCTGCCTTAATTAATAAGCCTATCAATCCCTCTTTCATTGCCTCCAAAAAAATGCGTTTTGAGGCCGGGACGACGATAAAACGAACTTCTGGATGAACCTCTCTTCCCTCTAATATCCGGGCGGCTATTCGAAGGTCTTCCAATCTTCCGTTGGTGCAGGTTCCCAGGAAAGCCTGATCAATCTTGAGCCCGGCCACCTCAGATACCGGGGATACATTATCCACTCGATGCGGCTTAGCTACCTGCGGCTCTAATGAGGAAAGGTCATACTCTAAAATATTTTTATAATTAGCATCGCCATCAGCCCTTACCGGCTGGGACGGGGAAGCGGAAGGGTTATATTTCCTCATCCACTCCAAAGTCTTATCATTGACGCTCATTATCCCCGCCTTGGCGCCCATCTCGGCAACCATATTACAGATGGTGAAGCGAGCCTCCATGCTCAAATCATCTACGAGGCTACCTTCAAATTCAATTGACTTATAGTTTGCTCCCTCTGCTCCTAACTGGCCAATCAGGTAGAGGATAACATCCTTAGAATAAACACCAGGGCTGAGTTTCCCCTTTAAGATAACCTTGAGCGTCTCGGGAACTTTAAACCAGAGTTTACCCGAGATGAGGACTGCGGCTAAGTCAGTGGAACCGACCCCGATGGAAAGACAGTTTAAAGCTCCATAAGTTGAAGTATGTGAATCCGCTCCTACTATCAGACCTCCCGCTGAGACAGGCAAACGCTCTACCATCACCTGATGGCAGATTCCTTCGGCGATGTCATAAAGGGGGAAGCCCTTCTCTCGAGAAAATTCTCTCATAAGGCGGTGGAGGGTAGAGACCTCCGGTTTTGGACTGGGAGCGTTATGGTCGATGAAAAAGGCTACCTTATCTCTATGGAAGACTTCTTTGCCTCCCATCTTCCGAAAGGATTCAATGGCTAAGGGAGCGGTTCCATCCTGAGCGAAAGCAAAATCAACCTGAGCAACGACTATTTCCCCGGCCCGAGTCCCTTTCCCGCAGTGACTGCTTAATATCTTCTCAGCGATGGTCTTTCCCAACTTGCTCACCCAGTTTTATATGACCTTTCCTTATCCCAACCAAGACTATACCACATCCTCAATTGAAATTCCACAAAAATCTACAAAGAATCTACAAAGAATCTACAAATCTACAAAGAATCTGTAATACCAAAATGATAATGTCCCCTTATACCAAAATAGAAATGTCCCCTTTGGAAAGTTATAATGCTCTCCAAGAAGGAGGGGAGCATTATGGCAAGGAAGGACATTATCATGATGAGTTCGGAAGAGCTGAGGAGACTAAGCGTAATAAGGAAGGTAATAGATAAGCTGATAAGGCAGAACAAAGCTGCTGAAGTGATAGGTTTGTCATACCGACAGACAAAGAGGTTAGTAGCGAGAGTGAAAGAAGAAGGGGACAGAGGGATCATCCACAGGTCCAGGGGTAAGCCAAGTAATAGAAAGATCGAAGATAAAGTAAGAGCTAAGGTGATACAGTTTTACGAGGAGAAGTACTGGGATTTTGGTCCTACTTTTGCTAGCGAGAAGCTGCAGGAGCTTGATGGTATTACTGTAAATGATGAAACACTGAGGTTATGGCTTGTAGGTAAGGAAAAACGAGATTGGCAGCGCAAGGGTAGAAAACACAGGAAGTGGCGGGAGAGGAAGCAGTATTTTGGAGAGATGGTGCAGATGGATGGTTCACATCATGATTGGCTGGAAGGGAGAGGGCCGGGATTAGTATTTATGGGATATATAGATGATGCTACAGGGACCGCATTTGCGAGATTTTACGACTACGAGGGTATTATGCCTGCGATGGACAGTTTCAAGCGTTACAGCAAGAGATACGGTCTTCCACAGATGGTATATCTTGACAAGCACAGCACATATA
>JAUWHM010000003.1 GCA_030605915.1 Nitrospirota bacterium
ATATTCTAAGCTGTGGGAACTACAATATACTCTGGGGTAACCTAAGTCGTGGATGTGAATCATCCCCACCATGTGTGCATTAGCTACCTCGGGACTGAAGACTCGCTGAAGCATATACTGCTTGATGGTGTTCTCAGCCACCGCGAGATTGATGGCTTCCGGGTTATTGGAAGTAATATTGCTATTCTCATTGCTTTTGGAGAAGATGAGTTGGTCCAGATCATAGCTGGGCATGCCAATTAGTTTCTGTCTTAATAGTTTTTGCCGATAGCCTCGGGAGAACAGTTCATTATCAACCAGTTCCCGAACGAGGGTAGTGGATATCTGGCTGAGGCCAGAGCTGATGACCCTTCCCTCAACGGAAGTGGCAATGGAATCAGCTACAGATGGGGAGAGGTTAGCTTCTTTCACCAAGGCCTCGGAGATTCTTGCTTTCTCCCAGGGCATGCTCTCATCTCTGGTTGACCCAGTTACCAGTAGCGATAAATCGGTGGTTGTTCTTTTGTCTCTTACTTCCTTCCTCACCTTGAGCCTCTCCCGCTGTCTGGTCCTCTGGTCCCGATAGAGAATATAGGCCTTGGCCGTCTTGGCATGGCCAGTCTCGATGAGAACCTTCTCTACCGCATCCTGTATCTCCTCAATGTTGGGGATCTTCTCCCCTAACTTCTTCTTCAGGAAGAAGGTAACTGCCTTACCCAGGTCCTCGGCCAAGAATCTATCTTCCCCTCCCACTGCTCTTGCCGCCTTGAAGGTAGCATCGGCGATCTTGGTCTCATCGAAGGAAACGACCCTGCCGTCCCTCTTCCTCACGGAGGTAAAAGTCTTTACCTCCTCCTTCTCATTGATAGTTAAAGTCTTCTCCATTCCTTCCCTCCTAAGGGGCTCCCTTTAATATTCCCTTCACTTCTTTCATAAAATCGGTTATATCCTTGAACTGGCGATATACTGAGGCAAAACGAACATATGCTACATCGTCAAGGTCTTGTAATTTTTTCATTACCAATCTCCCTATCTCACTTGAGGCCAGTTCTCTTTCCAGATGGCTCCGCAGGGTGCTTTCGATTTCATCCACCAGCTCTTCCATCTTGGCTACACTGATTGGTCTCTTCTCGCAGGCTTTGACGATTCCATTTAAAATCTTTTGCCGATCGAAGGGCTCCCGCCGCTTATCCTTCTTGATGACCATGAGGGGGATCTCCTCCCGGCGCTCGTAAGTGGTGAAGCGGCGCCCGCATTTGAGACACTCCCGTCGGCGTCGCACTACTAAACCCTCATGGCTGGCGCGGGAATCAACTACCTTGTCATCGGGGAAATTGCAGTAGGGACAACGCACTTATTAGCTTTCCTTTTCAGAGAGATTAACCACGGAGAACACAGAGGTAATTTAATATCAATAACTTAGGCAATAGGGCAATCCCCAACTCAATCTCTGTGCCCTCTGTGGTTTTAATGTTTTTAAATTCCGTGAATGCTGTATATTGGGGCCACTTTAATTTTACCACCCAACATTTAGTATGTCAAGAGAAAAAATTTTTTCTTTTCTCGACGGGGATTCCTGCTTCCTTAAGCATCTCCGAGGCCATCTTGTCCGGATAACCTTTAGCAATAACCACTTGTCTGAGACCAGCATTGATAATCATCTTGGCGCAGACACTACAGGGATGATGAGTAGCGTAAATCGTTGCGTTCTTTATACTTACGCCATATAAAGCCGCCTGGATAATGGCATTTTGCTCAGCATGAAGCCCCCGGCAAAGCTCATGTCGTTCACCTGCAGGAATTCTTTTCTTCTTTCTAAGGCAGCCCACCTCTATGCAGTGTGGGAGACCGGCTGGAGCTCCATTATAGCCAGTAGAGAGAATCCGGCGCTCCTTAACGATAATGGCTCCCACCTTCCTCCTCAAACAGGTGGAGCGTCTGGAGATGAGCTCGGCAACTCCCAGAAAATAATCATCCCATGGTGGTCGAGCAACCTTATTTTTGACCTTCTTCTTAGGCATAAAGCGGGAAACTCCGGCAGAGTGCTTCTGCCTCTCTTCTCACCCTCTCCAGGACCTTATCCTCTTTGGGACCCCGCAGAACCTCATCTATCATGCGAGAAATGGCATCCATCTCCCCTCCCTTCATCCCCCGGGTGGTTATAGCCGGTGTGCCCAGCCGGATGCCGCTGGTGATAGAGGGAGGCCGCTCATCAAATGGGATGCTATTCTTATTTACGGTGATTCCAGCCCTATCAAGTGACTCTTCCGCTTCCTTACCGCTCAGGCCATTATCCCTTAAATCCATGAGGATGAGATGGGTATCAGTCCCTCCTGAGACTAATCTATATCCCTTTTTCTTTAACCTCTTAGCCAAAGCCCTGGCATTATCTACCGTCTGCCTCTGGCAATCCTTAAAGTGAGGCGATTCTGCCTCCTTGAAAGCGACTGCCTTGGCCGCAATAATGTGCATTAAAGGTCCCCCTTGAATTCCAGGGAAGATCATCTTATCTATTCTCTCAGCAAACTGCTTATGGCACATAATCATCCCTCCCCGGGGACCCCGCAACGTCTTATGAGTAGTAGTGGTTACAAACTGAGCCGCAGGAATGGGGCTTGGATGTACTCCGGCCACTACCAGACCGGCAATATGGGCGATGTCAGCCATTAGATAAGCTCCCACACTATCGGCTATTTCCCTGAAGATCTTAAAGTCTATGGCTCGAGGATAGGAACTGGCCCCAGCCACAATCATCTTCGGCTTATGCTCATTAGCTAAGCGGTGGACCTGGTCGAAATCTATAGTCTCGCTTTCCTTATCCACACCATAGGGAACAATCTTAAAATACAGTCCAGAGAAGTTCACCGGAGCACCGTGAGTGAGATGCCCACCGTGGGCTAAATCCATTCCTAAAATGGTATCGCCCATCTTCAATGCGGCGAAATAAACGGCCATATTGGCCTGTGAACCAGAATGTGGCTGGACATTGACATGCTCGGCTCCAAAGAGTTTCTTTGCCCTCTCTATAGCCAAGCGCTCCGCCTCGTCTACATGCTGGCAGCCACCATACCATCTTCTCTCAGGATAACCTTCAGCATATTTATTTGTGAGAACTGACCCCTGTGCTTCCAGGACGGCCGCAGAAGCATAGTTCTCTGAGGCAATCAGGTTAAGCTTCTCTCTCTCCCTTTCCTCCTCAAGCTGGATAGCACGAGCAATCTCCGGACCAGTCACTTTCAGCTCTTTCATCTAATAACCCCTTCCGATCCTGCCGGCGTTGTTTTTACTCATAACTCACCTCTAAACGCCTTTTTTCCCAATCCCCTCAATCTTTTTGACCCGGCGGGCGTGGCGACCCCCGGAGAAGGGAGTATTAAGCCAGACTTCCACTATTCTGTGGGCTAACTGTTTATCTATGACTTGACCTCCCAGGCATAAGATATTAGCATCATTGTGACTGCGGCTCATCTGGGCGGTATAGGTATCGTGGCAGACGGCTGCCCTTATCCCGGGAACTTTATTGGCCACAATGGAAGAGCCAATACCGGTGCCGCAGATTAGTATTCCTCTCTCTAAGTCTCCCTTAGCTACTGCCTTAGCCACTGGCAGAGCATAGTCAGGGTAATCAACAGAGTTCTGGCTATCTGTCCCAAAGTCTTTGAGCTGGTGCCCTAATGCCTCTAAAAAAGGCTTCAGGTCTTCCTTCATCTCCCAGCCAGCATGGTCACATCCTAAAGCAATCTTCACAACAGCCCCCACTATCTTTAACTTGATACTATAGCAATTTCCTTATTTAGACGCAGATCACACCCTCTCCCTTATCTCTTCCGTAAGCAAATTCATAATAATACAGATCAGCTTATTTGGCAAGGATTATTTTTGTTTTAAATGGCAGATTTTGGCGCTGGAGAGGAAAATTCTTGCTCAGCGGGAGATTTTTTGTCGCTGGGCAGGGGTTTAGGGGACATAGAGATTGTGTGTCTGAAGTGCCCTGTAATAGGGCAGTTCGGATACGGTTTTACCTACTGCTCGGTTGACCCATTACCTCCAATTAGGCTAAAACGCTCTAAATGAGCTTTTTAGAAGTGTTGTTTTTGCTCTAAGGGACAAATAGGACGTTTTAAAGCGGTTTTTCGAGGATAAATTTAGATTACTTAGACACATTCCGCTTGTTCGCTTTAGTCGTTTTCCCTGTGAACGTTGAGAAGCACTTTGTCAAGCTGTCTTGGAGACAATGACTTCGAGAATCTGCTCCTAATCTCAGCATGCAACCAGCACACTCTCATACAGAACTTATAGTACCACTCATCCCTTTGGGACTTGGAGATAGAAGCGTTGTGGGTGTACCGCGTATCAGGCGTGAGCTTGCTGACTGCAGATTGAGCACGGCTGTCGTAAATGAAAAAAATGTCTGGCCGATGAAAGTGCAGATATTTTGACGCGAGCGATCGCTTGTCCATGTCCGACAGCCCCTGAAAGATGCTCATGAGTTTCTTGTGAGCCGTTATTGCGGCGCTCACGGGTTGCACCGGGTCAGCCGGGGATTGCGGCAGTTTGGCAAGAATCTCGTCGATTTTTGATTGCCGTATTCTCGGGGCAACTATCTCCTCATAAAAATCGTCGGATGAGTCCTTCTTGTTCTTGCGACGCTCGATGGCTGCGGCGTAGGAGCGCCCGATCAGCCATACTTTGGCGATGATCTCTTCGTCGGTCCTGTGGGCGGGATGCCTTGAACACAGATCGTAAAGCACTTTGTTACCGAGATCCCAAGGGGTCACCCCCAAAGCGTAGTCGATATCCTCCTGCTGAACTGTGATCTTAGGATGTTTCATTTCCTATCAACTCGTCTCCCGCAGTCTCGTAGATGTTTATATTTGCACCGGCTTGAGATGGTTCCTTTGCTACCCAATCAGCCTCTGCTCTCGGACCTTCGTAAACTGTGCAAGGGGCACTATCAATTTATCTACTTTGTACGTGTAACTGTTGTATCTTTTTCTATTTAAGCTTTTCTTTCACTTCCTCAATTTTCTTCTTGGCCTTCTCAGCTTGTTCGCTCTCTGGATAATTCTCTACTACCTTCTCATAATATTCAATGGCTAAATTATACATACCAACAGTAGCGAAGTTGTCTCCCACCTGTAGCCAGGAGCTAGCCTCATTCTCCTCCCTTTTCTTCCTAAGCTCCCCTAACTCTTCATGGGTTAAGACTCTCTTCTCTAGTGCAGGCTTTACTTCTTCTTCAACATTACCGTAATCTTTACTCTGTTTTATTTTTGACAAAGTGATACTCTTTACGAACCTCGATACGTAATCACAACTGAAGTCAACGTCTACCTCAAACTTTCCGCGATAGTACAGCAAATAAGTGGGATAACTTTCAGTGGATTCACCTCTGTGTATCTTAGTTGGCTTCCCAAAAATCTCAAATATATCTGTGTCTTTTGACCTATCGGTAATTCCTTCGACTATTGTGCCTCGGAACCTCCTAAAACTGTAATTCGTGGCCAGAGGTCTATCAGGTTCCATGAACATTGTCAGCCCTCCATCCCCGTAGCGGTCAAACATAACCCACAACCCCATATCTTCGTAAATAAAGTCTCTTATGCTT
>JAUWHM010000033.1 GCA_030605915.1 Nitrospirota bacterium
AGGGGATGGAAAATCTCGAGGAGGCCTTTTTTAGTGGCCGGGGAGTTATTGGTCTAACGGCTCACCTTGGACATTGGGAGTTAGGAGGAGCTACCTTAGCGCTGTTAGGTTATCCGGTAAATGCCGTTGCTTTACCTCATGCTCAGGCTCCGGTTAACCGCCTCTTCGTTAAGCAGAGGACGACGAAGGGAGTGAAGGTTATTCCCTTCGGGGCAGCAGCCAAGAGATGCTATCAAGCGCTTCGTCGAGGGGAGATGGTCGCTCTGTTGGGAGATTGGGATATCAGCAGTCAGAGAATAGAGGTTCCTTTCTTTGGAAAATCAACTACTATACCTAAGGGGCCGGCTACCTTCGCTCTAAAGACAGGATGTTATATTCTTCCTGGCTTTACCATCCGTCAGGAAGATAATCGATTTAAGCTCTTCTTTGAGAAAGCATTTGTGGCTGGGAGGACAGGAGACAAAGAATCCGATTTAAAGACAGTCAGCCAGAAGGTGGCTAAGGTATTGGAGAAGTATATTAGTGGCTATCCGGACCAGTGGTTTATGTTTCATCGGATGTGGCCACCCGATTGAACCATTGGCTTAATTTTACCGCACCTCTCAAACCTTGTCAAGTAAAAAATTTCCTCCGACGCTAAATATCGCATTTGTCATATTCCTTTTTCAGCCGGCCTATTGACCAATGGGTATAAATTGCTGTTGTCCTTGTGCTCGCATGGCCGGCCATGTGAGATACTGCCGAGATATTTGTCCCCTGTTCAAGCAGATTAGTTACCCAGTAATGCCTAAAACTATGTGGCGTGAAATTTCTCTGAATACCAGCCTTGCGGGTCCAAAAGCTGACCCGCCTCTCTAATTCATAAGCACAAATGGCGAATGGATGGGATTCGCCGTTTAAGACGGCAAAGTAAGCCTTGAGTGCTTTGGTAGCCCTCCCATTGAATAGGGTGGGGCGCTGCTTGCCACCCTTAGCTCCATTCTTTACACTAATGATGTTTCTCTCAAGGTCTATGTCCTCCACTCTCAGATATCGTAGTTCCTGGTTTCGTAGGCCTGAAGCGATCAATAGCTCAATGATTGCCCTGTCACGCAGGAACTTCAGCCGTCTTTTTTGGGGTTTGCCTTTTTGGTAGAATGTCTTCAGATCTGTTCCATCAGCCTGTTCCATGCAGTCACGGATTCGGTCTACCTCATCTCTGAAGGGCATAATTGGTATTGTCTTTGGCTTCTTAATTTTGACCCGAGTTTGAAGGTAATGGACCAATTTTAGAATGTCCTTGGTTTCCCTGGATCTTAGAAAGTCCTCCTCCCCTGCCAGCCAGTTATAGAAGCCCTTTACAGAACTCAGAGCCATCAATCTGGTATTTGGCTTAAGCTTTCTCTCCTCCATATAAGCGAGCCAATTGCGAATATCTTCCCGGCCAACTTTTGCTAACGATTTCTCTCCGAGCCATTCTTTGAAGGCTATGATTGCATCGGTATAGATCTTAACAGTTCTTTCTGAATTGCCTCGTTCAAATTTCACGTGGGCTTGGAATCCCTTAAGTAGGGCCATCTGTGATTTTGTGCATTTTGTATTGACGGCATTAATGCTCATTAGGAGATTCTAAGAGTTTCTAATATATCGAGGCTAAAAATTTTTAGCCCTATTGGCTACTCTCTTCCCCTGTCTTAGTCTTTTCCTGCGGCTGCCGGTGAGCAAGGTACTCCTCGAGGGCTTTTCTCATCACCCAGGATTGAGACCTATCCTCTCTTGTACATTCGGCCTGCATCCGCTCTATGAGATTCTTATCATCCTCGTCAGAGAGGTAAACGCTTATATTCATTTTCTCCTACCTTCTATTAGAATTTACCATATCCTGTTAGGTTTGTCAAGCACCCCTTGATTTTTTCTCCCTCTATAAGCCAAAAAAAAGAGAGGGGGAGAGTATAGAAAACCTCCTCGCCCTGATAAAAAGCCCCCAGCTACCAGTGGCCACCAGTAGCCGGAGGCATATCCCAGCCCTACGCCTTGGCTAAGCCCGGGTTAAAATCTTATCCTGCCGGTAATCCCCCAAACTGTCCCCACGTCACCAAATCTGGAGGCAAATTCTGAGGTTACATTGCCAAATTTAAGCCAGCGATCTGGGTCAGGTCTCCATTCAAGCCCAGCTCCTCTTACACAAAGCTCACCTGTAGCAAATTTATGACCAGTTTTAGCTACTGTGTAGAGGAGCTTGCCGCGTTTCCCAACTCTGCCTTCATGGACTGATAGGCGGCAGCTACAGCCTTCTCTACGTCGCTACCTGAGACACCCTTAACCTTATCAGCTACATGAGCACAGGCTTTTCCGAACTGATCACTACCCTTTACATGTGAATACTTATCCTGCGCCCATCTGACGGCTACCCAGGCGAGGCTTTGTAAACTGGCATTATCTATGTTGACGATAGCCCGCTTAAGCAATTTTGCCATGTATGTCCCGAGAACACCAGCAATTGGAACAAGAATTAAGAGAAGTATCTGACCCAGTATACCCTGGAGGCTAAACTCCTCAGATGATTCTTGAGCAAATACTGGCATCCAGGCAGATAGGGTGACAATCAAGACCAGTGATAGTACCCATATTAGCCTTTTCATTCCTCACTCACCTCCTCCTTTTTGTCATTATTGTTCTGAAGAATTCGCCGGATCTTATAGAAGGCATTCGAAAGTTGCTCAGCCTTCTTTTCAATTCGATCCGCCTCGCTCTTTAATCCTTTGGATTCCCTTTCGATGGTAAGGACCTTACTTTCAAGAGCGTCGAGCAGTGTATAGCCTTTGATTCTTTTAGTCTTATCGTTACTCATATTATCTTAGACCTCCGCTAATACCATCACCACAATATCCGCCGTTGTTGGGGCCCAAGTTCCGTCTGTGGTGATTTTCACTCCCAGTCTATCCCCAGCCACGAACGTGTCCAGCCCTCCTGCTTGTGTAGCGTAATGATACTGAGTGTTTGTGCCATCCAGGACAGCTTGCAGGCCTATTGCCGTCCCATTAACGGTCACATCAACGGTAAGCGTTCCCGCAGTCCTGGCTGCATTAGAAGCGATGCTGATTCCTATTGCAGAGCCGAGCTTGGCCATTACGATCTCAGCATTTCCCGCTAATCCTAACACTGGTATGGCAACCGCAGACTGCGAAGCAGCAACATCAGACTGCATGAAGTGATGAGATACAGGGTTCTGGCTATGCTTCTTAGTTACTGCATCCTCGATATCCGCCCCGGCGGAAGTTATATCAGAAAGGTCAGCTACTAAGTTGCCCGACAAATCCAGGTTCTTCATTAAAGACCAAGAGCCTGCAGATATGCATTTATAGACCTTATCCGTATCAGTAGCCAGGTAGATATCTCCAACAGCAGGGGACGCGGCCTTGCTTGCATCAGCTCCCGATTCTATATTGTTCGCCTTCTGAAAGTCTGCCAGGAGACCGGAAAGACCCGCAACAGAGATTTCATCCGCTCCGCTATTCTCATGAGTAGAAGCATGCGAATTGGTGCGTGACAGGACAGGCCGCAATAGGACAATACTGGTGGCACTATTGGCATATCCTATGGCTATGGCATCGCTTGTTGGTGCGGCCTGAGTCAGTGTGCCCGGGGTTGTCCCTACGTAGATGAGTCCGCCCACGGTCCACGACCACGAACCATTCGTTATCTCATTACCTACTCCTGCATACACAAATCCCTCAGCGTCTTGGGCAATACCTTCTTTTACAATGCCCAGGAAGTTATCCGTATTGTCAGCCTTTTCCACTTTAGAATCTGATACCCGGGGAGGTTGGACCGGCTGCCCAGCAGAAAGCGCCTCTGCAGCGGTGATCTTAATTGTGCGTCCTGCCTCACGATTTGCAATGAGGGTGTTGAAAATCGCACCCCATTCCACTGGCCCCGTTGGCATCTCGGGGTCATTACAGTTCTTAGTAAATCCCATATCTTTACCCCTCCTCTCTCAAACTACTGTTATATCCAAACTGGATTTGAAACTCTTATTCTTCTCACAAAGCTTAGTTATCTCAAATTTTATTGACGCAGGATTCCCATCCTCTGTCTGCATCGCTGAAGTATATGTCCATGTAGTAGCTGTTACTGATACTGACCTTAATGTTGAACCGCCTGACTTTACCGTAATATCAAACCGTATGAAGTCTGTATCCTCTTGTATCTGGTCCGAACGTTCATAATCAAGCCCTCTGGTTAGCCTGTTACATGATCGCCATCTTAGCAGGATGTCTCCAGCCCCGATTTTTGTTATGTTGCCCTTACCGTCAATCTCCAGATTCTGTGGTGCTATCGGTCTTGAGCCCACCGCCTCAAATGCAATCTGCTGTGGGGTGATAAGGGATATATCTTCATGCTCCCCGTAGAAATTGAACGAGACGATCTTGATATAAATGGTCGATCCTTTTCTCTCCAGAGGATAAGTGAAAGGTAATGGGGCTCTCTTGTATTTCAGGAATGAGACTGTCTGCCCTGCTGATATGTTATGTATCAATGATGGGGCCCCGAACGAATCCCATATAATACCCTCTAAATCCCATTGCTTGGCTGCCACTAAAGTTGCCTTAGCGAATCTGAAGTATATACCACTCTCCTTCACCCAGCACATGTTGGTATTCAATGATGAGAGTAGGGCAAACACATCAGCGAGGCTCCCCAGAGTTATATCCTCATCAGTGATTGTTATCGTGACCTTACCCGGCGTGACCGAATCCACAACCCCTGTCAATCCTGCCCCATAGGATGACTGCCTGGCGGTATAAGTTGTATCATCATAAGATTGATATATTGTAGCTCCTGCCCATTCCTCCTTGCCGGATTCGGAATATTGGATGCTAACTATAAGGTCATCAAGCGTTATCAGGGGCGGGAACTCTGAGAGCATAGGATTAACAACATTTCCAGGGTCTCCGCCACGTGGTGGTGGTGTATATGACTCATCTGATGGAGCATCTTTCGTATCTAAAATGTAATCTATCTCTTCAACGGCATCCACATCCACTTTATAATCCTTGCCCTCTTTTATAGAGATTACACGCATGGGAAGTTCAGTCACCCCCAACTGACTATCCGTAAGAGCAAATACTGCCCCTGGCAGCACTTTCTCAACTTTTTTAGGGCCTACCGAGAAGCTGTATCTCATAGGATTTTTTAGGCTTCTGCGCAGGATAGTATAAGCAAACTTCTGAGCCCGAGTTCCTTGAGTATATCCATCAAGTGTTACCGTTCCATCCTTAAGTCCATGATCTTTCTGATGAACTTCATCCTCAGCTATCACTATACCCACAGTGTAAGCATCTACCCTTTTGGTATATTTTAGCTTTATCTGATTTTTTATGTCCCTAAAAGCATCTCTCTGAATATCAACAGGAGGGTCTTTCCTAATGACATCAGTATCTACGTTAATAGTATTCTCAATGCTTTCTGTCTTAATCTGCTTATGAGCTATCTTCCCATTCTGATATGTCATATACCCATTATGATGGGCAAGAATGTTCTGGAGAAAGTCCACTACACTGATGGCTCCATCTATAAGTATAGAGATAAACATATCATTGTCTTTACAATATTCTTCAGTCTCTGAGAATGCTATTAAATCTAATTTGCCTTCTGATAATCCAAGCCCGTATAGATCATTGGTCAGAATACCCTTAGATATTGCTGGCGGGGTCATATCTGAATGCCCAAAGACTTGGACACGATGATTCCCAGCTTCAGTTATATAGATACTACTACGAATACAAATTCCAAAAAGCTGATTAAACTGTCCATCATCCGTACCATAAGAACCCCATTCCCGTCTAAAATTTCCATTTAAATCAAAGACTTGGACACGATGATTATGCCTATCACAAACATAAACTTCATCCCCAGAAACACCAATGCCATAGGGAGCATTAAATTGTCCATCACCTGTACCATAAGAACCCCACTGCCTTTGAAAGTTCCCGTTCAAATCAAAAACTGTGATATGATGATTAGTAGCCTCACTGACATAAACTTCATCACCATAAACAGTTACTTCATTCGGATACGTCAAAGAACCCCACTTTCTTATGAAGTTCCCTGAAAGATCAAAAACCTGGATACGATGATTACGGTAGTCAGTAACATAAACCTCATTACCATAGATATCAATATCTGATGGATCATCAAATTGCCCATCACCAGATCCCGGAGAACCCCACTTTCTTATGAAGTTCCCTGAAAGATCAAAAACCTGGATACGATTGTTATTTGTATCAACCACATAAACTTCATTATTGAGAATACAAATTCCACGAGGATTATCAAATTGTCCATCACCTGTACCATAAGAACCCCACTTTCTTTGGAAAATCCCATCTAAATCAAAGACTTGGACACGATGATTACCCCACTCAACAGTATACACCTCACTACCATAAACATATATCCCAATAGGCTCATCAAACTGTCCATCATCCGTACCATAAGAACCCCACTTTCGCTCAAATTCAAAAACATCGCCACTAGTCGATACCTCAAAACTAAAATTCGGCATGTAAGCCTGCTCACCTAAATCAAAATTCTCAAAGACTACATAACAGACATTGCGATATGCAGGGGGCCGAGAAACAAAACTGGAAATATGAGAATCAGGATTTTGGTCCGCTGTGCCTTTATATATTCTAATTCCAAGGTTTTCCCAATCCGGTGATGGTATCTCATCCTTCCCTCTCCAAATCTTTAACACAGTTGCTACACCCATACAGACACCAAAAGCAAAAGAGACAGAGTAGGTATAACTCACCGTAGTTATCTCACTACCTCCACCAC
This sequence comes from Nitrospirota bacterium, assembly GCA_030605915.1. Lineage (GTDB taxonomy): Bacteria > NPL-UPA2 > NPL-UPA2 > NPL-UPA2 > JAGMAN01 > JAGMAN01. The sequence continues at coordinate 6,823 of JAUWHM010000033.1, forward strand.
CCCCACCGCCTTTCCCTCCTCCACCGCCGCCAGTTTCTTGGGTCTCTTCATGTCGATGGGTTTGGAAGTTATCATACCAGATTAGGTTCCCTGATAATCTTCGCTTCCCATATACTACAGGGACAGGATTTCCCCGTGTAGATGTCTGAACCTGGAGTTCACCAGGTTTGGGCTCTTCTGGAGAGGCTTTGAAATTCCGTCGGAAAAGAAGCGAAAGGCCATAGCTAATTATCCCCATTACAACCATTTGACCGACAAAAGTCCAGGCAAGAACTACATCACCGTCAGGAATAGTGCGAGCTGTTAAAATAAAGTGAAAGAAATCCAAAAAACTATCTACCATCATTTACCCTTCCATCGCATAATCATTGTGAAATGGGTCTTCATGGCACGATCGTTAATGTCAAACTCTGCCACTCCATACTGTATGTGTGAATGTATAGCTTTGCCATCACCAAGGTAGAAGGCAGCATGGGAATTAGTTTTAGCAAATTTATAAACTAAGATGTCTCCTACTTTAATCTTCTCTAACTTGACTGGTCGGCAATATCTACCCATCTCCGCCATCATTTTACTCTCTGCACAGTGTAATGCCCAATCTCTGGGGTAAGGTTGTATCTCATACTTCTCATCCAGCCATCTCACGGCTTTAGCCACGCCTACCAGGAAATGGATACAGTCTACCCGATAGCCTTTTACACAGACCCCATGCATCCACTTTGTCCCTATCCAGCTACGGCATTCCTTTATGAATTGATTTTCTTCTTTTTTAGTCATTAGTACATCACCTCGGGCCGGGGGATATACTCAAAGGCCAGGGAGTTGACATAATTGTTGAACTTCTCATCGCATGTTTTCCCAGACTTATCACAGCCTGGATACACTTCAAAGGTATCCCCTGCCGCCACATCAAAATCAAATGGATGGTAGACTTCTGCATTGCCATCATTATGAAGTCTGATGGTTCGGCTTACCCCATTATTGTCCCCGGATGTCATCTTGATTTCTCCCAGGATGAAATAACCTGAGGGATTAGTGGCATAATTGAAGACAGCATCTATAATCTTCGTTTTTGTAGAACCTGTATCGGCTGTACCTGTCTGCTTATAGCTTGCTTTCGATAATCCGCAATATGAATCAAACAATCTATGATTGCATTGCTCCTGGTAGATAATCTTTGGAATTGTCTGCTTGAGCATATCAAGGGTCGAAGTAACAGAGGGCTTGGCTGTCTTTCTATTAAACTTAATTCCTTTCCCTACCTGCCCCCTGAATATCTCTCTTTTCTCGGTTACCATAGCAGGGTTAATGATGTTGATAATTACCTCAGCGTTATCAAACCAGCCTAATTGAATGGCCTCTATGATAGTCTTCCCGCTAATGGTGAAGGCGTGAATCCCAAGGGAGATATCTACCGTATCTACTTGAAGGTCTGTATGGTAGCTTACCTTGGTCCGCGTAATGGGAACTGTCTGATATTCATTACCATCTATCTTGGGCAGTTTTGTATATGTCCCTCCGTAGGGGGTAAGATATAATTTCTCCCCGGTGCCGAGAGTAATGTCATAAATATCGGTTAGCTGCGGTTCCTCTTTAGTCAAGTCAAGGCTCATTATGATGCTCTCCAATATGTCTCTATGAAGTTCACTTCATTCAAATGCCACAACTTATGAGCAAAATATTCCACATTCATCATATCTTCCTCAAATCGCACTATGTAGGGCAGGCTATTCTGAGGGTTGACCCAGTAGAATGTCTCCGTCCTCCCCTTCCTGGCAATGAAGAAGGCGAATATTGAATTCCTGTCTGTTTCGTTAAGGTATCTATATCTTAATCTGATTCTTAGCTGTGCCTCATCTACACCTAAGATTCGTTGCTCGCTTCCATCGACATAAGTTATAGTTTCCCCCTCAAACGTGGGAATCATAATGATAGGGAACATAAGACCAGGGGCCTCGGGATATCGGGGTAGGGCAGGAATATCCACCGCAAGGCTGATAGAGTGCGAGATAAAAGCAGTATCTTCGAAAGGAAAGATTATTCATGCAGAGGCAAGAGCCTCCTCAGCTATTGTAATGGTAGACAGTTCTATTTTAGCAGAAGCAAGGGCAGTTTCCTCCAGATCATAAGTGGGAGGGGTGGCAATAATTGCAATAACTGCTAATAATGGATTGGTAAATTGTGGATTGAGATAAACACTCATAACCGTGCCTGCTCATAATGTCTGCGGATTTCTTGGGCTGATAATGCTCTATTGTAGATTCTAACTTCGCTTATTCTGCCATTAAAATACTGCCCCTTACCAACTCCATAGTCACGACAACCAAGACGAAAATTACTAGGAGTAACTATTGTCCCAGTTAAAGTAACATTACCAACGTATGCTCCACCCCCATAAAAACTGAAATCATTCCCCTTCCGCACAGCAGCCACATCATACCATTTCCCTGCTACTCCCATACTATATGCGGGGCTTGTGTTAAAATCATCATCAGCAGTATTCCGCATACCAGCGGTTATATTGCCATTACTATAACTAAAATGTGGAGCATTACGATAATTCCCATATGTTTGATATTGAGACAGAGGTATTTGCCAGTTAGCCCCAACGTCATCTGGACTAAGGCTCATCAGAACGGTGAAGTCGTTTAGCGGATCAATAACAACAGACGGAGTCGTTAAGTAATCGTTACCCCCATCAAAATCCAATGCAAACCCTTTATAATTACGGCCCACCCCCCATTTTGTCCCATATAGTAACGTCCCATGATTACCTTCCACCGATAAATCACTTATCTCACGGCCTGTTCCTTCAAAGCATGAATAATATAGAATGAGCCCGTCATCCGAAGGATGCTGGAAGGGTACTGCTAATGGATACATTTATTCTATTGCTCCCAGATTAGCCTCTAAATCTGTCTTTACTAAGTCTTCATCCGCTAATTTTGCGTTATCTTCATCGATCTTAGCTTTGAACTTTTTCTTTAAGTTAGCCAGGGTATCTTCATCCTTATAGAAGACCTCCGAATAACTTCTGCCATAGGTACCAGTCTTTGACAATAGCCATATCAAATTCTCCTTTTAATATCAGACAGTCATTCCAACAGCGAAGGCCCAGACGGTAATGCTATCAGCACTGTCGTTGTTAGTGACCTTTACCCTGATATACTTTACCTCCGGACCTATGCGGACACTTTTCATCTTTGTGGCTGAAGCAGTATAGTCTATCTCATACTGGGTATAGGGGACTGTATCCCAGGTGCTATTGTCGGGAGAAGTCTGAACCTCTAACTTTGTATTGCCATCTGGGGTCCCCCCAAACACAACCTCCATGCCGATGATAATGCCGACATAGGAGGAACAGTCCAGGACTGACGATGTGGAAGACGATCCTGCGGTTACAGTCGTCTTTGAAGCTTGTGTCCCGATTAAATCAGTTTTTGCTTTTGCTACTGCCATAGCCTTACCTCCATATTATGATGGGGATAGTTTGAATTCTACGGTTACAGTTCTGGACTCACCTGATACTTTTGTCCCAAGGTCCTGTAGACCTCTGGCAAGGTTGACAGGACTATCTGCCAGACCATTATCTATTGTCCATTCCTGCCAGGAGAAATTAGCGTCATCACCGCCAAATATAGCTCTAAATGTGGCCTTCTGGTCAGAGCCATATTGTGGGTAGGTTGCCTCCATACCCTTATACCAGGTTGTCACCGCTTTCATATCATCCAGCCAGATGTCACATACTCCCGGGTCAACGGTAGCATCTATCCCCACTGAAATGATAGCCGTAAGTAGTGACGGGTTAGACAAGGCAATTGTTACCTCCGTCCAAACTCCGGCGGATAGGGCGGGGATATCCAGCGTCTCCAGAGGGCTGGCACAGGCTGCAGTATCATCCAGGAGTAGCCGCAGATCCCCGGCAGCTCTGGCTACTGAAGACTTGATCCAGAACCTGACATACTTATAGGCTGATAAATCTATAGAAGCCCTATCGTGATAGGCAAGTAAACCTGTGGCGAAAGCATCAGCGACAGATAGTTTTACACTGTTTGGTCCGACCTTTTTGTCGCCGGAATCTAAAGCTGAGGTAACATTAGTGCTAGGGGTCCAATTGGTCTCAGCATCATCGATGACTACCTCTGCCTGAAGACCAGTTTGGGTTCTATCAGCGGCCACCGTTGAGTCACCCATCCCTATCCGGGCATTGGCATTGTTGAAGGCTGTCCCACTACCTCCACACATGAGCGTCAGTATCCCATCCATTCCCTCATCCAATACCGTATTCTTAGCTGTAATCACCTTATAAGGTTTGCCTTCTGCTTTGATGGCTTCTTCCCGGGTCTTATAATCTCCTTTGAAACATTCGACAGTGACCCGGCCTTCAACCTTGACCAGCCCTGTTTTGGCTATTACTAATCCACTTGGCCTTCTCTCTATCATTGTCTTTCTCCCTATATGACCTCAATCAATCTGATTTCACCAATATTCCATACTTTATCTTGTGGGGTATTTGATACATGCCGTACATCAAGCGCCCCGTTCTCGAATTTCACGGTATAAGTATTCTCATCTTTGGGATTAGTCCAATCAAACTTCTTATGTGGTCCTTTTACAGAGATGAAAAAGTTCTGGAGCAAATCTTTATCTGCAGTGCTTATAGCCTTATATCGAAACCGGAACCTGCTCTTTTCTTGGGCAATGTTAGATTTTCTTTGTTCAACCTTGCCCTTATAATGAACTATGCTCGTATCCCATATAGGCTCTGTGATTATCGGGAACTCTGGATTCTGGCTTAGTGTGGGATACGTAGGCATTTACCCCATCCTTCTTATTGGATCATTGTCATCAAAAGCAGACTTCACTATCTTTGTCAGGGCATCTCTGTTGTTCTCCATATAATCCTGAAAAGACTGAGCATCCATTGCCTGGATGTTGATCGTATAATTCCTTGCTGGTCCCTGGTTGCCCCACCGCTCCTTGCCAACACCTGCGGCCGCCAGCCTTGCCGGCGTCCCGACCATTTCGTCATCGTGGGCAATGATAGGCACAGCTCGCCCTCTGGCTACCATCAGCCCTTCCTGAGCCTGGGGAATATAGGGAAGTGGTCGGACTTGTCCTTGCTGAATCATTCCTCCTCTTGCAAGTCCTCCTCCTCCCCCTCCAAACCATCCACCTATACTCGAACTGAGCATTTTTGTCATTATAGCCTTCGCCATAAGCTCTGATAATATCTTTGCCATCATACGGCCAAATGCTCTGAAGTAATCCTGAGTGGTCTTTAACTCCCCGGTAATAGCATCAAAGAAGAAAGTGCTCATTGATTGTTGCATTGCCTGGGCTGTTTGCTGGGTTAGGTGTTTTAGGACTTCAAATTCTTCTTTAGCCTTCTCTGTGCCTTTTTTTATATCCTCGTATCTTAATTCCGCGTACTGCCGGATTATAGCGGCAATTTCGCCGTCCTCCCCGTATGTTTCAAGCCAGGCTGTAACCTGATCATCTAAAGCAGCTATCTGAGCGGCCCGTTCTCCCTGAGTCATCCCGAGAATCTCAATATTAAGTTTTTGGCGCAGGGCTGCTATCTCTTTCATCTTTTGCGCTGTAGCTGGTATATCAATTCCAAGCCCTGGCATTGAAGGCTCAGCTCCCGCTTCTGGTGGAGTCTCCTGTTCCTTTCTCAATTGCCCAAGTCTTTCTTGAAGCAATTTCAACTCCTCTCTCAAATCACGAGTTCGTTCGAGTGCATAAGTAGGGCCCCTTTTCATCATTTCCCAAACTCTTTTTATATAGCCTGGTTCAAGTTGCTTTCTAACCTCTCCTATTCTTTTCTCTATCTCTTCAATCCTTGTCGGTATTACTGGAGGGATATCCAAAGCTGCTATAAATTTACGCCATGCACCCTCTGCCTCTACTATGTTCTTTACCCATTGGCCAATTGCTTCTCCAAATGCTTTTGCCTTCTCTATAATCTTTGGCATATTATCTTTGAACCAGTCAACTAAGCGCTCCAGATGGGGCAATAATCCCTGTGCTATCCCTAACCACACGCCTTTCAGGCCTGCTTTTACGGCTGTGAGCTTGTCATCAAATCTTTTCATGGCGACAACTGTTTCAGCAGTCATAATTATGCCGAGTATTTTCGCTTCATCGCCCATTTCCTTTATATAATCTCTCCCTTTCTTCAGGAAAGGAATAAGTTCTCTTGCTATCCGTTTGCCGAGTAACATCTGTACTGCATGCATTTCTTCGGTAGAGAGTTTGGCTTGAGAAAGACGGTCAGATAATTTTAGAAGTAGCTTATCTGCAGTGATTAGCCTGCCTTCATTATCACGGTAGACAATGTTAAGAGTCTCAAAGTATCGTATGTATGAAGCCATTCCCTCACCAGCATAGCCAAGAGCGGCTACCAAACTCATGAGCCCCTTTGCAAGTGCTTCCTGGTTACCATGCTCTTGTTCTATAGCATAAATGAGCTTGCCAAGTTCCTTAACATTGACGCCAGTAAGTTTTGATAGTTTATCTAGCTGCAACCCATATCTTATTGCACTCTTTATGCCCTTTACGAAGGCTGCTGTTACCATGGCAATACCTATGACAGCCAGCAACTTCAGCCTGCGCATTAATGCTCCGGCTGCCTGGCGAATACGGGTCAGACTTCGCCCCCATACAGTTGAGGCTCTTTTGAATGCAGCGGTAGCCCTGTCCCGCAATGTCATCTTAATGCTTATTTCTCTATTGGTCGGCATTGATTAGCCCCTTTTTTTGTTGACAATATCCTTTCTGCCTGTATAATGCAATTCGTTAGGAGGTGATTCAGAATGGAAGCTTTGGGTCCTTTTGCTACAGCCATTACCATCTTAGGGCTTATACTTTTCTTTTCTCCAATTATAATCATTTGTCGCTTAGGCAAAATTTCTGCAACTTTACAGGAGATGAATAAGAAGATGGAAGAGAAGCCCATAAACGAGAAGACAAAAGAGGAATCTGGCCAGAATTGACATTGCATTGCTTACTTCCTCCACTTCTTTTCTGCCTCTTTCTCTGTTTCCCCGATTGTCCCCTCAATCACGCTCATCGCATCCAGAAACTTCCCTGGCTGGTCCATTACGCCTCCAGCATTAGGGAGGTACCCATCCCTGAAGAAGTTATAGAAATGAACATATTCCCCGCTTTGCCTGGTAATTATCTTCAAAGGGCATCGGAAATAATCCGCCCCGTCCAGATTGAATAATGGCATAGGAGCTTTCTTCTTACAACCCCGGGTCTTTTTAAGGTTGTCTGTGCATCTCCGGCAGTCCAGGTTCATCTTCAAAGACGGGAGCTGAACTGCCAGTTTTAGTTTTTTGCTTCTTTCTCCGTTAGCCTGTTATCTTTCAGGATCTCACCGGCCAGTTCTGTGATTACCTTGAATGGAAGCATATTGAGAATGTCCGGAGTGACTACTTGATAATTCTTGCCATATCTGGCTAAGCTGACAGTATCAAATTTGACAGCTTTGCCATCTTTATCCTGGAGATTCTCTACTCCCTTCAGGCCAAATCGCACGGCTTCAATAGCAAGGCGATTGAGTCCTAAGGTAGTCTTAGCCTTATCTTCGGGGTCGGACGAACTAATCTCAAATGAAGTCGTTTCATCTTCCAGTTCCGCCCGGATTCGGGTGTCCAGGACTCCCAGCTTGAATATGGTCTTATCTTTCTTATCTTTGGCTGTATCGTGCTTAGACACATAATCCCTGACCTCATAGATATCTATTCCCTTAATGGCCATTCTTGTTCACCTCCTCATTTTTAGGTTGCTCTCTCCTCCCTGGTCTGGTATAATACTATTGGCCAACACTAACCAAACCAAGGAGGGAGGCGTTATGATTCTTGATTTGATAATTGACGATACAAACAAAAATGGCTACTGTGAAGAAAACTGGTTTATGCTTCACAACATGTGTTTCAAAGGGCCTAATGGGATGGAAGCCATGAAAAAATGGGCACATGAGAATAACCTCTGTGTTACAATAGAAAATTACTTTGATGAAAGAGGTAAAGAGCAACAAAAAATCATCTTCCATCCACTGGGAAAAACCCGTCTGGAATAAGGTCGTCCTCAAACTCAAGACCGTTACGCTCAAGAATTTTCTTGAATGTATCTATATCCCCGCGACGGCTGGCCTCTACTGCCAGCTTCTCCTCTGCCTCCGGCAACAGGCATTTAGGTTGTACGTATTCTTCTTTTTGCGTCTTAATCTCTTTCATTTCTGTCAAGGTCTACTCTAATGCCTCCAAGCCGCCAAAACCCTCCAAATGCCCCCGTTTTGACCCTCTGGTTGCCTTCTTAAGCAGAGGGGTCGGCTAATCTATGAAAATCTCTACACAGTCGTCCCCGGTATTCATAGCCAAGAAAAATCCTATGTCAAAGGTAAATAGCTCGTTTCTTTCCGCTGGAGTAGGCGCATCTATCTGCACTTTAGGAGCAGATATCTTGACCCTATTCCCTCCAGCCGTTCCCAGGGTGATCTCCAAGGCTCTCTGCGCAGCCGATTTCCAATCTCCCTCAAAGTCATAAGTTGCCTTTGAGACTGCCTCCGGGTTGAACGATCCCGATCCGTTCCTCCGGGTGATCTGAAATCCCTTGATCCCGTCTGCCGAGTTGATATCATCTCGCTGAGCAATGTTGTTGCCCAGGACAAGGCTAACCTGTTGGGCTATTAAGGTAGTCACCTCATTCAGCTTGAAGGCTGAACTCAGGCAGACTGGCGGGGTAGGGGAGTCATAAGTCACCGAACTGGGCAGAGCCACATCAAATGGCGCCTGATATAGCCCCTGGAGACTCCAACTCACCATAGCCGATTTCCCTGATTCACCGATGATCTCC
>JAUWHM010000148.1 GCA_030605915.1 Nitrospirota bacterium
AAAACTCATTATCCCTTTGCCGTCATAGCCCTGGTTGGTTATACCAATTCTGGCAAATCAACACTTCTCAACAGCCTTAGCCATTCCCACCTAACTGTTGAAGAGAAACTCTTTGCTACTTTAGATCCAGCTACTCGCAAAGTCCAGCTTCCTTCTCATCGGGAGGCTCTCCTCACTGATACGGTTGGTTTCATCCGCAACCTTCCCCATCACCTGATTGCTGCCTTTAAGGCCACGCTGGAGGAGGTTACCGAAGCAGGCCTACTAATTCATGTCTTGGACTCGAGCCATCCCCACTGGGAAAGACAGAATCAGGCGGTGTTGGGGACTCTCAGGGAATTGGGCGCGGCCGAGAAGCCCCTTGTCACTGCCTTGAACAAAATCGATCTTCGCCCTGATCAGCCTGAGCGAACACGCCTCCAGAGAGAGTTTCCAGAGGGAGTTCTTATCTCAGCCCTGAGGAAGACGGGCTTAGAAGAGCTATTAGAGAAGGTAGAAAAAATATTGTCGGAGACCAGGAAAACAGTGGAATTGCTTATTCCTCACCGGGATGGAGCCATGCTCGCTTCCATAAGGAGGAAAGGGAAAATTATCCGGGAAAGGTATGACCAGAGCGGAGTTCGCCTTGAGGCAGAATTAGGAGAAGAAATGATAAAGAGGACTGAGAAATATCGCCTGCACTTGGAGGAAGGATGTCCCGAATAGAAGTGCGGATAGCTGTTATATTGGTCAAGGGAGAGAAAATCCTACTGGTCAGACACCGAAAGGGCAATAGAACTTACTGGGTTCTCCCGGGAGGAAGAGTTAAATATGGGGAGACGATAGAGGAGACAGCTCGAAGAGAGATGAAAGAGGAGACCGATTTGAAGATAAAACTTAATAAATTAGTCTTCATTGATGAGACTATAAACAGGGGTCGGCATGTCATTAATCTTTACTTTACAGCTAAGTTTTTAAGTGGTAAACTGAAAGTGGCTAAGGGGAAGGTCCTCCAGGAAGCAAAGTTCTTCAGCTCCAAACGAGTGAAGGATTTACTTATTCTGCCTGACATTAAAGAAGACCTGCAATTAGCCTGGGCTAATGATTTCACAGGCAGGGCAAAGTACTTAGGGAACAGAGGAAAAAATGAAGTTTCGGCATAGCCCTTCGCTCATTCTCGGCACGCTCCATGCAAAAATAAGTCTATAATAGACATAGGCTTTCTTGGGAGTGTGCCTCCGAGGGTTTTCTTGCCGCTTAATGCCTCTTAACAGAGAGCGGCAAGAAAAAATCCGCTCAGGGCTAAGACCGAACCTTCATAGTAGAAAGGAGGGAAAAGATGGAAGAAGAAGTAAAGAAGGAAGAGGTAAAGAAGGAAGAGATTGGCAAGGTCACTCATTATTTCAGCCATGTGGAAGCGGGCGTTATTGAACTATCGGCACCATTGAAGGTTGGGGATACAATCCAGATTAAGGGGCATACTACGGATTTCACCCAGACAGTGGATTCAATGCAGATAGAGCGCGAGTCCATTCAGGAAGGGAAGAAGGGAGACGCCGTTGGAATTAAAGTGAAGGAAAAAGTAAGAGCCGGCGACATTGTTTATAAAATTATAGAGTGATCTTCCCATGGCAAATAAAAACGGACCATGATTGGAAAGAGATTAGGAAAATATCAGATAATAAAGGAGTTGGGGAAAGGTGGAATGGGTATGGTCTATCAAGCCAGAGAAGTCTCTGGAGATAGACTTATTGCTCTCAAGGTATTGGCTCCTCAGTTGACAGTGGACCCTACCTTCGTCCAGCGTTTCAGACGGGAGGCAGAGACTTTAACTAAACTGAAACATCCTCAAATCGTCCAGCTCTATGAGGCAGGCGAGCAGGAGGGCACCCATTACTTAGCCATGGAATATGTTGATGGGAAGACTTTAGAACAATTAATAGCCGAGAATGGTCGCCTGCCTTTCCAGAGAGCAATGGATATTACCATCCAGGCAGGAAAGACCCTCTCCTTCGCTCACAAGCAGGGGATTATTCATCGAGATATAAAACCAGGGAATATTATGATTGACCGGGAGAATAAGGTCAAGATAGCCGACTTTGGAATAGCCAGGGTAACCGAGGCCACCAGAATGACCACCACAGGCGCAGTTATCGGCACTCCCGAATACATGTCCCCTGAGCAGACAGAAGGACTGAGAGTAGATGAGCGTTCCGACATCTACTCATTAGGAGTGGTCTTCTATGAGATGCTGGCGGGACGGAATCCTTTCAAAGCTGAGACTCAGATGGCGGCCATGGAAAAGCACCTGCGCAGCCTGCCTGACCCTTTAAGGCTAATTAACCCCGAAGTTCCTTATCTCCTGGAGAAGATTGTAGACAAGATGTTAGAGAAAAAGACCTCAAATAGATATCCCAACATGGATATACTGCTTGCTTCCTTAGAAGAAGCTGAGAAGACGCTGGAGAAGTTACAGATGAGAGAGAAGGAAGCTACCTCCACCCAGTTAAAAAAGCTCGAGAAAGAGTCCTTGCCTTCTGACCCCTTCGTAAGAGACTAT
>JAUWHM010000144.1 GCA_030605915.1 Nitrospirota bacterium
CCCTCGATCCAACCATAGTCATTGGAGGGGAGGTAAATGACATTGGAGGAAATGCTAAGCTCGGGCGGGGGTGCTACTTAGTAGCTGAGGCTGATGAGAGCGATGGCTCTTTCCTGAAATTAGCTCCCACATTAGCCGTGGTCACCAACATTGAGGCCGATCACTTAGACTACTATCATAACCTTGAAGCTATTATTGAGGCTTTTAGAAAGTTTATCGGAAGGGTCCCCGATGGCGGATGTCTGGTTCTATCTGACCATCCAAATGTCAGGAAGATAACGGCGAAAAACGAAGAACGAAGAGCGAAGAGCGTTAACATATTGACCTACGGGATTGAGAGCCGTTGTGACCTTGTAGCCGAGGAAGTCGTGCTGAAGGGACTGGGGTCAGAATATGAGGTTTATCTCCGAGGGGAAAGATTGGGCAGTATCAGGCTCGGGGTGCCAGGCAGACATAATATCTACAATTCCTTAGCGGCCATTGGGGTTGCCGTAGAGGTAGGAGTTAGGTTTGAGAGGATAAGCGCTGCCCTGACTAAGTTCCGGGGGGTGCAGAGGCGCTTTGAGATAAAGGGCGAGGTTAAGGACATTATAATAGTTGATGACTATGCTCATCATCCCACGGAGATAATGGCTACGCTAAAGGCCGCCCGGCAGTGGAGAGGGAAGAGAATAATTGGAATATTCCAGCCGCACCGCTATACCAGGACAAAATTTTTAAGAGAGGATTTCTCCTCAGCCTTCAAGGGAGCAGACTTCCTGGTTATAACTGACATCTATTCGGCTGGGGAGGAACCTCTGCCCGGGGTAAGCGGGCGGGATATATGCGAGGTGGTTCGGGGCAGAGGCCAGGAAAATGTTGAGTTCATTCCAGACAAATCAGAGATCGCTGACCGGCTAATGACCATCCTTAAGCCGGGAGATACGGTGATTGCTATGGGAGCAGGGGATATTCATACCGTTGCCGAGGAATTAGTGAAGAGGCTGGGGTGAGAATATGAGTTTCGGCAAAGAGATTAACGAGATTGTGAAAGGCAGGATAAAATTCAATGAACCGTTGAGTGAGCATACTTCACTTCGTGTCGGCGGTCCAGCCAATTATTGGGTGGAGCCCAAAGATTTAGAGGATTTGAGAGCCATCCTGCAGTTTGCTTTAAATAGGCATCTCCCCTGGAAAGTTCTGGGAGAAGGAACAAACATCTTAGCCCGGGATAGAGGATTTCGGGGGCTGATTATAAGTTTGAGAGGAGATTCTTTCCAGAAACTTGAATTTAATGAGGACACGTCTTACACGTCTTACGAGTGCTGGAAGCGCGAGTGCTGCAAGCGAAAGGTAGTGGCTGGAGCAGCGGTTATCTTATCTAAGCTGGTCTCGGAAGCAGCCGAGCGTGGCTTGGGAGGATTGGAATTTGCTGTTGGTATTCCCGGGACAGTGGGAGGGGCAGTGGTCATGAATGCCGGAGTTCAATCCGCCTGTCTGGGAGATGTCATCAGTTCAGTAAAGGTTCTCAGCCTACGGGAGGGCATCTCTTTCTTAGGGAAGGACGAACTGGGATTTGGCTATCGCAGAAGCAATCTGGGGAAAGAGGAAGTCATTTTAGAGGTCGAAATCGAGTTGAAGAAGGAAGATAGGAATGAGATTGCTAATTTAATGAAGGATTATTTAAGGAAAAGAAGAGAAACTCAGCCTCTCGGCCAGCCCAGCGCCGGCTGTATCTTTAAGAATCCATCTCACATTTCAGCGGGAGAATTGATTGATAAAGCTAACTTAAAGGGCAGGAGGATAGAAGATGCCCAGATCTCCACTAAACATGCCAACTTTATCATCAATCGGGGGGAATCTAAGGCAGAAGAAGTAATTAGTCTCATGGAGACAGTCAGAGAAGAAGTCCTCAGGAAGACGGGGATAAGGCTGGAACCAGAGATTGAGATTATTGGAGAGTAGATGCCGAAGAGGAACCAAATATCTAAGAAAAAAATTGGCGTGCTTATGGGTGGACCTTCCAGCGAGAGGGAGATCTCATTCAAGTCGGGAAGAGCGGTGGAGGAGGCTCTGCGGAGAAGCGGTCTGAATGTGGTAGCTATCGATGTGGATAAGGATATAGAGGAGAGGTTGAAAGGGGAAGGGGTGGAGGTAGCCTTTATTGCCCTTCACGGAAGATATGGAGAGGATGGCACCATCCAGGCTCTATTAGAGTCATTGGCCATTCCCTATACTGGCTCGGGAGTGGAGGCTAGCCGTATGGCCATGGATAAGGTTGCCTCCAAAGAAGTTTTCTTGAGGGATGAGATACCCACCCCGGATTTCTACGTCTTAAAGAAAGAGAAGAAGGAGGATATGGTCATCTCTCAACTTCCCTGCCATTCCACCATAAGGATTCCAGTAGTCATCAAGCCGGCCCGAGAAGGGTCAACCATCGGGGTATCAATCGTCAAAGAAGCGCAAGATTTCCTGCCTGCATTGGATAAGGCTTTTCAATACGATGATAAGATTTTAGTGGAGGAGTATATAGAGGGAAGGGAGGTAACCGTTAGTATTTTGAATGGATCGCCACTTCCTATTATTGAAATCGTTCCTGAGCACGAATTTTTTGATTTCCAGGCCAAGTATATAGACGGATTAACCGAGTTTAAGGTGCCAGCTCCTCTTACGGCGCAGCTCTATGGCAGAACTCAAAAAATTGCCCTGCAAGCACACCGGGCCTTAGGCTGTCGGGGTATGTCCCGGGTAGATATGAAGGTGAGCCGGGAGGGAAGACCTTATGTATTTGAAGTGAATACCATCCCGGGGCTAACCTCCATCAGCCTCCTGCCCAAGGCGGCTGAGGCAGCCGGAGTGAGTTTCCCACAGCTCTGCCGCAAGCTAATCGAGATTGCCTTGAGGGAAAATACAAACCAGAGAGAACACAGAAGAACACAGAAAATCAAGATCCCCCTCACCCTTCCCTCTCCCCCCAGGGGAGAGGGAAGGGTGAGGGGATTGAAGGGAAAAGCAGGATGAAAGGAAATGGTCGGATAAAAGCGAGGAAGAAGCTCAAGGAGCGCAGGAGAGAGAGAAGGAAGAAAATCTTTAAGGGCTTAGGTAAGCTGATTCTAATCCTTTCCCTTATCGTTGGACTTGCTTTAGCCGGGAAGAAGGTGGAGGATTTCCTTCTCCGCTCTCCCTTCTTCCAGATTAAGGAAGTAAATTTCAAGGGAGCTACC
>JAUWHM010000105.1 GCA_030605915.1 Nitrospirota bacterium
GGTTGCCCGCCCCTCTATTATCTCACCCTGGAACGAGGCCCGAATCTGCCTCCCCAATGTGGCAGAAAGGTCGCGCCAACGATTAGCCACCTTCTCAACCTGACCATCTTTAAGAGGAAGGTAGTGCTCCTCCAACAGCCTTAAAATCTCCTGAAAGAGGTGAAGGCGAGGAATTTCTTCTCCTATCTCCTCTCTAAGGGAAGTAGCACCTCCTCGGAGTTCCTCAGGGAACTTCTCTCTTTCTAAATTAACATTTATCCCTATACCGACAACAACGAATTTAACCAGGTCCATCTCAGCCGTCATTTCCGTTAGTATCCCACCCACCTTTTGGCCTCGAATGAGAAGGTCGTTCGGCCACTTAATTAAGGCTGGCAGTTCCGTCTCCTTCCTTATCGCCTCAGCCGCAGCTACAGCACAAGCTAATAAGACCCTTCCCATCTGAGAAGGCGCAATTGCCGGACGCAGAATGACTGAGGTCCAGATTCCTTCCCCGGGAGGAGAAAACCAGCTTCTACCCATTCGGCCTTTCCCAGCCGTCTGCTCTTCAGCTAAGACAACTGTCCCCTCTTCCGCTCCCGCTTGAGCCAGTTCCTGAGCCACCGTCTGGGTAGATTTAGTCTCCCGGAAACAATAGACCTCTCTGC
Source organism: Nitrospirota bacterium (assembly GCA_030605915.1). Lineage (GTDB taxonomy): Bacteria > NPL-UPA2 > NPL-UPA2 > NPL-UPA2 > JAGMAN01 > JAGMAN01. The sequence continues at coordinate 648 of JAUWHM010000105.1, forward strand.
CAATAAGATTGGTTCCCAGTCCAGCTTTAATCTCATCTGGAACAAGAAAATTTGTCACCTCTACCCTCATTTCTTTATCTCTAAACTTATGTCTAAGGCTTTGGCTGAATGGGTCAAGGCTCCAACTGAAATTATGTCCACTCCCGTTCGAGCGATCTTTCTCACATTCTCCAACTTGACTCCACCCGAGGCTTCCAGTAACGGTCGATGGTCGATAGTAGATAGTAGATAGAATCCAGGGACTATGGACTGCCTGCCCCGTTGCGAAGCTATTCGGGGTGGACTATAGATTATCTTAACTGCCTTTTTCATCTGTGCCAGGTTCATATTATCCAGCATGATTATATCTGCCCCAGATTGAGTAGCTTCCCTGACTTCCCTTAAATTTCTTGCCTCTACCTCGATCTTCATTTGTGGGGGAACTCTCTTCCTCACTGTTTCTACCAATCTTCTTATAGTGATAGCTCCTTGTTTCTCCCCCACCAATCTTTTTCCTCCCTGCTTCCCATCACCAGGGCGTAGGTGAATATGATTATCCTTTACCAGCACTCCGTCATAAAGCCCCATACGATGGTTATATCCCCCTCCCATCCTGACCGCATATTTCTCCAAAACTCTCCAGCCAGGGGTAGTCTTTCTAGTATCCATGATTTGGACCTGATATGGTCGGACCTTAGCCACAAATTTAGCGGTAAGGGTAGCTATTCCTGATAAATGCTGAAGGAAATTGATGGCAGTCCTCTCTCCCATCAATATGCTCCTGGCCCCTCCCGTGACCTCAGCGATAACCCTTCCCTTCCTGACCCTATCTCCATCCCTGACCTTTGCTCTGAACGCTACTCCCCTTTGCCTTTCACTTCCACCTTCAACCATCTTGAACACTAATTCCGCTACCCCCAATCCGGCAACTATGCCTCTTTCTTTAGCAACAATAGCCCCCTTTGCCCTGGCCCTGGCCGGGATAGCTGCCTCTGTAGTTATATCACCCGACCCGATATCCTCAGTTAGCGCCATCTCCACCAACGGCCTTATGCTGTCTAATTCAAGCTTCACTTTAACTCTCATCCCTCATGTGCTAAGTTCTTAAGAACTTAGCACATCCATTATGCAGTCAAGGGCTCGGATTTACCCCTTAGGCCCTGCCCCTCGGTCCTGAGACCCTCTGGGTCGAAGGAAGGGGCCCCCAGGGCTCTGAACGGGTCCAACCCGCAATAACTCCACGCAGTGCGTGGAGAATTGGATACACTTCATATAATTGCATCATACGACCCCTTATTTTTTATCTTCTCTAATCTGCTCTTGGATAATTTTTGCTTACTAAATCAATAAATTTCTATGCGTAGAGTTTTCAATAATCTCTCTTACCTTTGGCAACATGAATATTCCTGTGGTCTTGAAATTGCTAAGCTCACCTGCAATCACCCTGACCTTCTCTTCAACCGGCAAAGATTCATTCATGATGATAATTGTCTCCCCCCTCACCCTACAGAGACCACCTCTACTGTCCAGAGGTTCGTATCTGACCTGTACCTGTAGTTTATCAGCAATTGCTTCTAATTCGCCAAGGATAGCCTCATCCGTCATCGCTATTAAAACTCATCCAAGTGAAGAACTTTCACTTCTCCACCATCCCGCGTACTTCACTATATATAGCACATGAGTCTGTCAAAGGCAACAAAAATAGCCCGGCAGCTAAGACAATAGCCACCGGGCGTCCATAGCTTATAGTATTAGTTAGTGATTTGGCAAGGAGCTAAGCAAAACGGTTTAATATCTCTCTTTTGCTCTCAGTGAATTCAAACTGCAATCTGTAAAGATATGCATAAACCCCATCTTTAGCAAGTAGTTCCTCATGACGGCCCTGCTCTACTATTTTGCCCTCATCCAGCACAAGTAATCTATCAGCATTCCTGACAGTAGAGAGCCTGTGAGCAATAATGAAAGTGGTCCGACCTTCCATTAATCGTTCTAATGCTTCCTGAACCAGCCTTTCAGTATGAGAATCCAGGGAAGATGTAGCTTCATCAAAGATGAGAATAGGAGGGTTCTTCAATAGAACTCTTGCTATTGCCAGTCTCTGTTTTTCACCGCCGGAAACCTTCACTCCTCTTTCCCCCACCTGGGCGGAGTATCCATCAGGCAGAGATTGTATAAATTTGTGTATATTGGCCGCCTTAGTTGCTTCTTCCAGTTCCTCCATTGAAGCATCTGGTTTCCCGTACAGTATATTTTGCTTAATACTACCTGCAAATAAGAATGGGTCCTGAAGAACTATCCCGATATTTTCTCTTAAATACTTAAGTTTATACTCTCGGATGTCTCTCCCATCAATGAGAATCATCCCCTCATCAGAATCATAGAATCTGGAAATAAGACTTACCAGAGTGGTTTTCCCTGAACCCGTAGGTCCTACTATAGCGATTCTTTCACCTTCTTTTACTTTAAAATTCAGATTCTTTAAAGCCTCCCTCGAGGTCTTCTTAGTCTGGTATGAAAAAGAAAGGTTTTTAAACTCTACAGCTCCCTTTAAACGGTATGGCAATTCCATAGCATCAGGGGATTCATCTATTTCTGTAGGGATTCTCATAATCTCGGTTATGTGCTCACTTGCAGCACGGGCATGTTCCCACATATGGACAAGGCTATTTATCTGCCACAGTGGCCGGTATAAAAGATTTAAGTAAAGCAGAAATGCTACTAGGGTACCAATTCTCATTTTTCCACTATAACATAGCCATCCACCGACACCTATTACCATCACAGTCCCCAGGGAGCTCAGAAACATGATAAGCGGTTCATATATAGCGTCAAGGTCAGCTGCTTTAACTCCAAGAGAATAGACCCGGCCATTTTCATAACCGAATCTGCCGTCCTCATGTTCCTCTCTGGCGAAGGATTTCACTTCCTTAATACCTCCAAGACCATCACTGACCCGAGCAGATAGATTTCCCCATTGTCTCCTGATAACCCTGTATATTCTGTGGGCGATACGGCCGTACTTACGAATTAGAATCATGAGCACAGGCATGGGAAGCATAGCAAAAAGGGTCAGTTTCCAGTTCATGTGAAGTGAGATAGCAGTGACTCCGGCAAAGGTTAAGATAGCCACGACCAGAACATGAGAACCTGAGGTGAAAAACTGCTGAATAACGGCAGTATCACCGGTTATTCTGGACATCAGTTTACCTATCCGGGCATTATCAAAGAAACTTAACCGTAGTCTCTGAATGTGGAAGAAAAGGTCTCGACGCAGATTAGAGGATATGCCCTCACTCATGCGACTTACTATTCTGGTGCGGAAATGAATTACGAGGCTCCCAAGGATAAAAAGGATAGTTAGAATGGCAACTGCAAAAACAAGGGGTCTGACGTTCCTGGCGGGTAAGGCCTCGTTTAGAATATATCTAATAACCTGGGCAGGTAATAGGTTGAAAAAGGCGATAGCTGCGGAAAAGATCACAGCCTGAATAAAATGACGCCTGAAAGGTCTCAGGTACCACAAAAAATATCTGATGTCCGATTTCGCAGGCGGGGGTTCTTCTTCCTTTTCCATTTTTTTATTTTCCCTTGTCTCATAGACAAAAATGGTTGAAAAACTGCAATCCTCTATTTATCTCTCAATAAGGGATATTTTACCCTAATATCTTGACTCATTTATCTTTTTTACCTCAAGATATTGCATTTGTCAAACATAAAATCATGAATACACGCTTGCCAGACCTTAGAGGTTTATTCAATCAGGCTACAAAATTTTCGGCTGAATTACATCATAGCACTATTTCCTCCCCCTTTCAAGAAATTTCTCAGAAATTTCTCAGGCCATTCCGCCCAGTGGAGGACTTCTTCTAAATCTCTCTTACCACGGGCAGCGAACTTATCATCAGAGTATCCCAGGGCGAGGAGAGAAATAAGAGGTTTTCTATCTTTTTATCTGTGGTTTATCCTTTTTCAGTTCTGCAATTCTATCACGAAGGGTAGCCGCCTTCTCAAATTCTAAGTTCTTAGCCGCCTCCATCATCTCGCTTTCCAGCTCAGCAATGCGCAGAGATTTTTCAGGAATGTATCCAGCTCTTGGTTCCCTGACTATGCCTTCACTAAACCGTTGAGCACTGCGGCTGGCATGAAACATATCCTGAACGGATTTCTGGATGGTCTGAGGAGTAATCTTATGTTCCCGGTTGAACTTCACCTGGAGACGCCGTCGGCGGTTTGTCTCTTCCAGGGCCCTCTCCATGGAGCCAGTGACGGTATCGGCATACATGATTACTTTCCCATCTATATGGCGAGCCGCCCGGCCAGCCACCTGAATGAGCGAGGTCTGAGAACGGAGAAATCCTTCCTTGTCAGCATCTAATATAGCTACCAGGGACACTTCCGGTAAATCTAATCCCTCCCTCAACAGATTAATTCCCACCAAGCAATCGAACTTAGCCAGGCGCAAATCACGCAGAATCTCCACTCTCTCCAAGGTATTGATCTCTGAATGGAGGTAGCGCACCCTTAAGTCCATCTCGTGCAGATACTCAGCTAAGTCCTCAGCCATCCGTTTGGTGAGAGTGGTTACTAGGACGCGCTGTTTCTTCTTTGCTCTCTTTCTTATCTCCGAAATGAGGTCATCAATCTGCCCCTTCACTGGTCGGACAGATACCTTAGGGTCAACTAATCCGGTGGGACGAATGATTTGCTCCGCCACCTGCTTTGACTTCTCTAATTCATATGGTCCAGGTGTAGCTGAAACATAAATAGCCCATTTTATTCTCTCTTCAAATTCCTCAAAGTTCAATGGTCGGTTATCCAGAGCGGAAGGAAGCCGGAAACCGTGCTCGACCAGGGTCTCTTTTCGGGACCTATCTCCATGGAACATTCCTCTTATCTGGGGGATGGTAGCATGGGACTCATCAATAATTAAGAGATAATCCTCCGGGAAGTAGTCTATTAGCGTCCAGGGTGGTTCTCCCGGAAGGCGTCCACTGAGATGGCGGGAATAGTTCTCTATCCCCTGGCAGTAACCGATCTCTCTCATCATCTCTATATCATATTTTGTTCTCGTCTCCAGGCGCTGGACTTCTAACAATTTATTCTCCCTGCGCAGCTCAGCCAATCTATCTTTGACCTCCCACTGGATAGACTGAATGGCACTGTCAATCCTCGAGGGAGAAGTGACGAAATGTTTTGCTGGATAGATAGCTACTTTCTCCTTTTCATTTATTACCTTGCCAGTGAGAGGCTCCACTTCTAATATCTTCTCTATGGTCTCTCCAAAAAGTTCTATCCGCAGAGAAGTCTCGGCATAAGCCGGGAATATTTCAATTGTGTCTCCTCTAACACGGAAGCGAGCCCTTTTAAAATCAACATCGTTACGTTCATACTGCAGAGTGACCAGTCGGCGAAGGATCTCCTCTCGCTCAACCGGAGCGCCCCTCTCTAAGAAGAGGAATATCTCCCGATGTTCCTCCGGAGAACCTAACCCGTAGATAGAGGAGACGCTGGCCACAATGATGACATCTTCCCGCTCTAAGAGAGAACTGGTCGCCTTGAGGCAAAGCCTATCTATCTCATCATTGATGGAGGCATCCTTCTCGATGTAGGTGTCTGTCTGTGGAATGTAGGCTTCCGGCTGATAATAGTCGTAGTAACTAACAAAGTATTCTACCGCATTGTGAGGAAAAAACTGTCTGAACTCGCTGTAGAGCTGGGCAGAAAGGGTCTTATTGTGAGAGATGACCAGGGCAGGCCTTCCCAAATTGGCGATAACATTGGCTAAAGTGAATGTCTTTCCCGAACCAGTAACTCCTAACAACGTCTGGTGCTCATACCCGGCTCGCAGCCCTTCGGTTAGCTTCTGGATGGCTTTAGGCTGATCCCCCTGAGGCTGGAAATCGGAGACTAATTGGAAGTTAGACATCTCCCCTGCCCTCTATATAACGGCTCGGCGCAGCCTCTACGAGTCAGGTGCAGTGATTTGTTGCCAAAAGCTTTTATTTTAAGGATTCTGATAATTGTATGTCAGAATGAATTATTTGATTTACAACAGATGACACATCTTTGTTTTTCCTTTTGGCTATTTTGTCAACAAAGGTAAATGCAGAGGCATCAAGATAAACAGGAATATTCAATTCTAATTTAGACTTATAGAATTTTCCCTTCTCCCCTTTTGAAAAATCATATTCTTTTCTCATATTATCACCTCATATTGTTTCGATTCCTTTTTTGTTGCTTTGCGACTTGAAAATATACGAATCACACATGTTCTTGAATCAAGTTCCTGAAATGTGTGACAAATCACAAGCAATTTTCCAGAAGACGATATGCCCAACGTTATCCATCGTTCTTCTTTTATGCTATGTTCATCGTCAAATATGCTCAAAGCGTTAGGATCTTTGAATACCGTAGCGGCATCTTCAAATGACACGCTATGCTTATGGAAATTCGATTTCGCTTTTTGAGGATCCCATTCAAAATCATAACGCATTATTTAATCCTTCTATTAATGACGACTTCAAGCATTTTAATTTTACCATCATATACAAATGAAAATTCAAATCTATTTTGTTGGCCAACGCTACGGATAAGCCGCTTGGTGGCGAGCCTACCAAGTCAGCATTGATCCGTTTATTATGATCTCTTGCGGTCTCTGCAAGCAGGATCTGAAATCTTTCTTTCACTAAATTTGCCCTTCTTGTGGTCAATATATAAAAGTGGCAACAATATCTCTCGCCAGTCATCTACTGCGCCACATACACCACCTATTTCAAGAATATCATCATCGGCATAGTGAAGTTCAAGCTTGGAACCGCAACATCCGCACTTAAGAAGATACCGCGCGCTTTGTTTGGCGGTAGCCTTCTTGTGATAAATACGAATCTGTGGGTTCCCAAATCGGCGAGTGTCATAAAACTTATTGGTTCTTTTCTTGATACGCATTAGACCTCCATATCATAACGCCTCGAAATCAGCGGTTTTGCGGAGACGCGAAGCGGCGTAGCAAAATCCGCTGCATTGAGTTGTTATGAGTTTTTTATTTTTTCATAAATTTCACCAATTATTTTATGATTACACATCTTATTATTGAAATGAATTTCAGTCTGCAATCTTGGCCAGTATCCTTTTGTTTTTCGAAATAAATATACAATTTCTGATTCAATGGATTCAATTGCTTCCCGAGATATTTTGTCAAATGAGAATACGAAAAGATTAAATGCGTGATTGATTATGCTTTTGAACTTATATCCATGATAACCATGTTCGCCTTTAGCACTTAGGCCATAGCTTAATCGTGAGGCCATTGGAATTTTGGTTATTCCAACATAGATGATTTCTTTGTTATCCA
>JAUWHM010000143.1 GCA_030605915.1 Nitrospirota bacterium
CCCTCCTTCTCCTTCCGCAACTCGATAACCAGATCAAGCAACCTCTTAACTCTATCCTCTAAAGCATTGAGACCATCGTCTCCCATAAGCTCCCTCCTGAATGGTATTCTATCAGACAATCCCAATCTGTCAACTCAAAAAGTGGTGTATGTCAAGGAAGGGTTATTTCGAAGGCAGAGGCGGGCATTTTTATTGACCAGTTGTGGAGGACTTCGGGGTGGAGCTCGCCGATTATCCCTATTTCCTTCCCATTCACCATAACTTTGCCAAAGCGGCCTTCTATGAATGAACGATGCCGAGCATCGTGCAGTTTATAAGGCAGGGCTAAGGTCTCCATTAGACTCTCTAAGATCCTGTGAACATCAGTGAAATTTATCTCACTGTCTGAGATGAGACAAGCTAAGTGGATCTCCGTCTTCGGTTCATCCTGTTTGAGGATGACCTCTCCCACTTCAAATATTCTGTGTGGATACTCTATCTGAGAGCTATTGCTTTCCACCTTAACGAGGCTGGGAATGAGCCAGTTCCTCAGGACAGAATAGCTCTCCGTCATCACATTCTCTACCTCCACAGCTTCCGGCTCTTTTCTCATCCGTTCATATAAATCGGCCCAAGAGGTTAATATGTTGGATATTATCTCCTGAAAACCAATTCCCACTAAAATGTCCCTGATGTTATCCATCTCCTCCTGCTCTTTGGACAAGCTTCCAATGGTAAACTCGGTCAGGGGGAGAGGGGCAAAACTATTGTAGCCCTTAACTATGGCTATATCCTCTATGATATCGTATTGATGCATACAATCGCTCCGGTAATAGGGGGCAACCACTTCTAAGCCATCAGACTCCTGAACCTCGTATCCCAATCGGGTGAAGACGGCTGAGATTTCCTCCTGGCTAATTTCAGTGCCCAATACTCTCTGCACTTCCGCAGTATCCACCTTGATTTCTTTATTCATCTGTAGTGGAACGGGATGCCTGCGGCCAAGTGGAGTAGAGTAGGTATATTGACTCTCGCATCTCTCTATGACGGCACCTCGGAAAGAGAGGCAGGAGGAGATAATGTTTAAGGCTAAGATGACTGCTCTTTGGTCCAGCCCGGTAGCTTCCACGAAGAGATAGTTCGACCCTGGTCTTACCTCCCCCATCTTCTTACTATTAATGATGGGAGGCAGGGAGAGAACCTCGCCCTTAGCATCAAGGAGGAGAGGATATTTAGTGAAATCTTTTAATAGGTGCCCATACTCAATACCCTTGGGATGCCTCTTCAAGATATCCCCGAGGTCCATTTCCTCATTGAACCCCAAGGGAACAAATCTATAAGATTTTGGTTCAAAGGCTCCGTATCTTACCGGGAACTTAATCGAGCTTCCCTCATAGATTCCGATGGCTACCCTACTTCGCTTCCTTCCCAGCGTCTCACAGAGCTTCTCCTGCATCTTTATTAAAGAATCTAAACTATCTTCATCTACAGTTAAGCCTTTCACCAAGAGAGCGCCAATATATGGTCTTATTTCCCGGACAGAAGGAAGAACCTCTATGCTGTAACTTGGTTTTTGATTTAAGAAGTCATAATCAAATTTCTCTTTCCTGAAAATTCCCTGCAGTTCCTTGACAATACCTTCTGCTGTAAACAGATCAGGCCTATTTGTATCAGCTACATCTATCTTGTAATAGTCAGTGTCTTCGTCCTTTATCTCAGCTTTAACCGAAGAGAGAGTCTCCTCTACCCCCACTCCCGTCTCCTCTATGGGTTTGAGGTATTTATCTAAATATGCTTTTTTTACCTCGATGGTCGGCATCTTTAGACCTTTCTGAACTTCATCTGAAGTATCTTCCTTAAGTCGGAAGTAAATAGGTCCCTTATGTCATTTATGGATAGGGCCACCATGGCCATCCGGTCCAATCCCAGTCCCCAGGCTATGACGGGAATATCTATACCCAGTGGAAGGGTAACCTCTTTTCGGAAGATCCCCGCTCCCCCAAGCTCCACCCAGCCAAGATTCGGATGCTTGAAGTGAATCTCTACTGAGGGTTCGGTAAAGGGGAAGTAGGAGGGAGCAAATTTAACCTCCCCAGAGCCTGCTATCTCTATGGCAAAGAGTTTCAGAAGGCCGAGGAGATGTCTGAAATTTATCTTAGGGGAAATGACTATCCCCTCTATCTGATAGAAATCTGGAGCATGGGTAGAATCAACCTGGTCATATCGGAAACAGCGGGCAATGGCAAAATATTTGCCTGGAACCTTGGGAGCGGAAGCTAACATGCGGGCCGAGTTGGCTGTCCCCTGACTGCGAAGGACAAAGCGAGCAGTTCTGTGCTCATCGAACTCATACCCCCAGCCAGCCGAACCGGTCTTCCAGCCACTCCGATGAGTTTCAGCTACCCTTTTGACTAAAGTCTGAGGAAGCTCCTTAGAATATTTAGGTTCCTTAATCATGTAGACATCGTGCACTTCACGAGCTGGATGGTCCTGAGGCATGAAGAGAGCATCGCTGTTCCAGAACTCGGTCTCAACAAGCCTACCTTCCATCTCCTCAAATCCCATAGCTATTAGCTTCTTCCTGACGAAATCTAAGAAGAGACCATAAGGATGTTTCCTTCCACAAGTCAATTTGGGAGGTTGGGTTTCTATATCATACTTCCTGAAGGTTTGTCCCCGCCACAATTCCTTCTCCAGTATCTCGGGGGTAAGCGAGCCTATAGGCTCAGCAGAACCAATCTCTCCGATTATTCTGGTTGAAGTATCATCATACACCTCATACATCCCTCGGGCATCTTCCCCGTCACTGGTGAGCGCATAAGCCTTTTCTACTTCTATGGCTATCCTGAAAACAGCTTTGCCTTTTCCCCTTTTGCGACTCATCTCTTCAATAATCTTCTTCTGCTCATCAGACAAACTCTGTAAATCTACTTTTTCGTCAGAACTTACCTTAGAACTCACCAATACCAGAAGGTCATTAATCTTCGCATACCTTTCTTCTGCTTTCTTCACGGCTGCTTGTTCTCCCAGGACAACCCGAGCACCGCTTTCAAAGGCTATAACGCCTTCCTTCTTCATAGTCCCCAGAATTGGATTCAACTCTTCCTTAGGCAGTGATAACTCTTTGCCAAGCTCCTGGACGGTTAGACTCTTTCCCCTTTTTAAGAGCCCGACTATGATTCCTTCCGGCAGGCCACCGCTATTCACAAAAGCCAGACCTTTATCGGCTAATGACACATAACTTGTCCGAGTCTCACCAGCTTCCTGAGCTAAGCCATTAGCTATCAACCATCCAACTGCACCGACCGCCTTCGCCGCGTTCTTTTCCCCGAGCAATTTTTGCAACTGTGATGCATTACAGGGTGTACCTAGCGGCATCGCATTCAGCAACCGTCTGGCAACCGGGCTGAGCCGCTCCACCACGGTTCTCAATTCGCCTTCTGAGCTACTCACTCCTTTTCTCCTTCCTCGTACTCAAATCCCGTCCGATCCTGATGAAGGCGTGAAAGATGGCTATGAACTCAAGGCGCCCCAACCACATGCCCAATATCTGAGATACCTTGCAGGCTATGGGCATATCCGGCCGTGTGATTCCCAGTGAGAGACCTACTGTTCCCATAGCTGAGGCGAACTCGAACATGGACTCGGTGAGGGAAAATCCACTTCCCAGGAAGATGGTTACCCCGATGAGATAGGTTAGAAGATAAAGGCCAATGAAGCCAGCTACTGCCTGAATATGTTTATCCTGTATCTCCAGTCTCTCCCCCCGCCTCCAGATCGTCCTCTGGATAACGGCTGAAGAGGGATAGAATTGCTTCTTTATCCACCACCAGATTGACTTAATGATAATGACGATTCGGTAAAGTTTGATTCCTCCGGCGGTAGAGCCCGTCCCACCTTCTATGATCATCAGAATGATGATGAGGAAGAGAGGAAACGGCCCCCATTGGCTAAGCGCTGTTGTCGAGTAGCCGGTTCCACTGAGGGCGGAGACTACCTGGAAGAGACCATTTCGGAAACTTCCTCCTGAGCCAGCGCGAAATAAACCGAAGGTAACCAGAGGGACAATTAGGATAATTAACCAGACCATCAATTTAATCTCAGCATCCCTCAGCCCCTTCTTTCCCCGGCTGGTAATCAGGGCATGGTGAGTAGCAAAGTTAGTCGTCCCGAAGACCATGAGCACTAGACTTACCATCTCCACCGGGATGCTTCGCCAGTAAGCTATGCTTTCACTCTTAGTGGAGAAACCACCCGTGGCTAAGCCGGACATAGCATGGCAGATAGCATCGAAGGTGTCCATTCCAGCCATCAGGTAAAGCACGACACCTAAGACATAGTAGGCTAAGTAGATCTTGATGATCATTCGAGCGGTATGCATGATGTGAGGAACTAAATGGTCTGTTCTGGCTTCTGCCTCATAGACCCCGGGTCCCAAGGAGCCAATGATGGCCGAGAGCATGATTACCGCCAGTCCCGCTCCCCCCACAAACTGCATCAGGCTTCGCCAGAGGAGGAAGATGGAGGCAGTATTATCCGGATTGACCATGGTCAGTCCAGTGGTCGTCCATCCGCTCATGGCCTCAAAGATAGCATCCAATGGTGATAGGATTTTAGAGAGGACGAAGGGGAGAGAACCCAGGATGACCGCTATCAACCAGATGACCGTTACCATGAGGGCAGCATCGGGAGTAGTCAAGGGTGGGCTCTCTCCTCCTGGTCGAAAGCCTCTCCAAAGGAAAAGCCCTATCAGGATAGAGAATATGGCCGGGATGAGAAAGCTACCCAGGTGGCTCATCTCCTCTGGGCAGAAAAAGAGGCTGAGGAGAGGCAAAAAAAGAATGACTCCCAACCCTATGGTTAATAGTCCCAGGTAACTTAGTGTGCTGGAATACTTACTCTTGAGGGGAGACATATCCTTCTAAATTATTTCCTGGAGAGTAGTTTTCCTCTGAGCGGTGGTTAAGGCTAAAACCTTATCCTTCACCTTAAGAGTGGTCTGTCCGTGGGGAAAGATTATCTGGCTGCCCCGAATGACAGAAACGATAACGCATTCCTCCGGGAGAACTAACTCCATGATTTTTTTATCCTTAGCCGGGGAACTCTCCCCTATCTCTTTCTCCACAATGGCCACTTTCCCCTCCTTTAAGGTGAGCAGGGTAATGATGTCTTTCAAGGAGACCTCTTCCTCTACTAACGAGGTGATTATCTCTGTAGTGCAGACGGCCGTATTCACTCCCCCTAACTTCTTAAAAAGTTCCTTGTTCTGGGGGTTGCTTACCCGGGCGATGGTTCGGGGCACTTTAAAGTGGTGCTGGGCTAACTGGCAGGCGATTAGATTGTCCTCATCCCGTCCGGTAAGGGCTATTAAGACATCAGCGGCTTGCACTTCTGCATCGGCTAAGGTCTTTAAATTGGTTCCATCTCCATTAATGACCACTGCCTTTAGGTCTTTGACCAGACCGTTGCATCTAACCGACTTTTCTTCAATTATGGTTACCTGATGCTTGTTGGAAAGCAGTGCCCGGGTCAATGAATAACCAATGTTTCCTCCCCCAACGATAACGGCTTGCATTATTTCTCCTGTGAGAGCTGTCCCAGGAGCTTCATCTTGCTTGAAGATACCGCTCCTACCACCTCTATCCCCGGCAGAAGACCCTCCCCCAGATTCTCCAGCGACACTTTGCCCTCATTCAAAATAGCGCATGGTGAGAAAGTTCCCGCTCTCACCATTTTGACCAGTTTCTGAGCAGCCTCTCGGGTGGGCAATTTAAACTGGACTATCTTCACCTCTCCCAAGTTGGCCAGGGTCTCTATCTCCCGGGGAGTCTTCACCATCTCCGCTAAGCGATGGGCAGCCAGGGTAGTAGCCGAAACTGCCTCCAGGTCGTATTCTCGATAAACATCCATTTTCCTTGGGTCCTTCACCCTCACCAGGACTCGAGGAACATTGAATATCTTCCTGGCTATCTGGGCAGAGGTGAGATTGGAATTATCGTCCCCAGTAGCGGCCACAAATACCCGGGCATCTTTGATTTTAGCCTCCTTCAAGATATTTATGTCAGCTCCATCTCCCAGGATGGTCACCCCGCTGAATTGGGGATCCAAACCCTTGAAGCGTCCCTCATCTGTATCGATAATTACTACATCGTTGCCTTCCCGGGAAAGGAGATCAGCTAAAACTGACCCTACTCGACCACAGCCAACGATGATTATATACACAATTAACTCATACGAAGTTTCGGTCTTAGCCGTGAGCGGATTTTTTCTTGCCGCTGTCTCTTAAGAGACTCTAAGCGGCAAGAAAACCCTCGGAGGCACGCTCCCAAGAAAGACTATGTCTATTATGGGCTCCATATTTTGCATGGAGCGTGCCGAGAATGAGCAAACGGCTATGCCGGAACTTCGTTATGCTCCTTAGCTATCTCAGCCAATTTACTGAAGGCGGCGGGATCATTTACCGCCAAATCAGCTAATACCTTTCTATTCAACCTGATGTCTGCCTTTCCCAGTCCATCCATGAATCTGGAATAACTGAGGTCATGGAGGCGGGCAGCCGCATTTATGCGCACCAGCCACAGCCTCCTGAAATCCCGTTTCCTCACTCGCCTATCCCGGAAGGCATACATCCAACCCTTCTCTACCGCCTCCCGAGCTATCACATAGGTGCGGCTTCTTCTTCCCCAGTAGCCCTTAGCTAGTCTTATGTATTTTTTGTGTCGCTTCCGAGCAGTAACGCTCGATTTCACTCGAGGCATCTTTTCCTCACCCCTTAAGCATATGGCAACAGCCTTTTTATCGCCTTCCTGTCTGCTCCATTAATGACATTGGCTTGTCTCAGTCCTCGCTTTCGCTTGGAGGACTTCTTGGTCAGAATGTGACTGGCGTAGGCTTTCTTGCGCTTAATCTTTCCTGATTTAGTTAATCTAAATCTCTTGGCTGCTCCTCGTTTTGTCTTCAGCTTTGGCATAACTCGACTTCCTTTATGTGTTCTTCACCGTAGCAAGGATCGTGACCATATTTCTGCCTTCCATTCTGACGGCCTCTTCTACTCTAACTGAGTCGCCCAGATCTGTCGCCACGCGATTCAGGATTCTGCGTCCGATATCCTGATGCTGCATCTCCCGGCCTCTGAACATTATAGTCACCTTCACCTTGTCGCCGCCCTTTAAAAAAGTTTGGATATGGCGCAATTTCACCTGATAATCATGCTCCCCGATATTAGGCCGGAGCTTTATCTCTTTAAGCACCGCCGTTTTATGTTTCTTACGGGCCTCCCGACTACGCTTGGCTTGCTCATATTTATATTTTCCGTAATCCATGATGCGGCAGACGGGGGGGGAAACCTGAGGAGCTACTTCAACCAGATCCAGGCCTTTCTCCTTAGCTAACCTCAAAGCCTCTCTTGTCGGTATTATCCCTATCTGACTGCCGTCGCTGCCAATTACTCTTACCTGTGAAGCTCTAATGCGGGTATTTGTTCTTGGCTCTCTTGGAATTACTCATCACCTCCTTTTTCTAATTTCCTCATCCACCTTAACAATAAATTCCTCCACCTTAACTGTTCCCTGATCGCCGCCCCGGCGCTCCCTGACCGAAACGGTGTTGGTCTTTGTCTCTTTATCCCCAACCACTAACATATAAGGAATCTTCTCCCGCTCGGCCCGAGCCACCTTATAACTGATGGTCTCATTTCCTGAATCAATCTCTACTCTAATTTCTTTCCTCCCAAGTTCAGAGAGAACCTCCCGGGCATAATCCTCATGCTTCTCACCTATGGTCAGGATTCTAACCTGAACGGGAGCTAACCAGGTGGGGAAAGCCCCGGCCCAGTGCTCAACCAGTCCCCCAACAAATCTTTCCATACTTCCCAGTACCGTTCTATGAATCATCACTACCTCATGCCTCTTTCCGTCATCTGCGATGTAGGTGACATCAAGACGGTCGGGAAGATTAAAGTCTACCTGGATAGTCGGCCCCTGCCTGCCTCGCCCAAGAGCATCTATCAGTTCAATATCAATCTTGGGGCCATAGAAAGTAGCTCCTCCCTCATTTTTTTGGTAAGGAAGACCCTTATTATCTAAAGCTGCCACCAGAGCTGCCTCAGCTCTCTCCCATCCTTCATCGCTCCCCAGATAATCTTCCTTATGAGCTAAATCGCGGACACTTAGCTCAATCTCGAATTCATCATAACCAAAAGTCTTAAGCATATATTGAGCCAGATCAACCACACCCAAGATCTCCTCGTCCAATTGTTCGGGCGTGCAGAAGATATGCGAGTCATCCTGAGTGAACCCTCTCGCCCTGAACAGTCCATGGAGAACACCGGAACGCTCATAGCGGTAAACAGTACCCAGCTCGGCATAACGGATGGGAAGCTCGCGGTAGCTACGCACCTTCTCTTTATAAATCTTTATGTGAAAGGGACAATTCATTGGCTTGAGGAGGTAGTCCTCTGCGCCTGTCTTTATAGGAGGATACATCAATTCCTGAAAATAGTCAAGGTGTCCGCTGCTTTGCCACAGGTCTCGGCGAGCAATATGAGGAGTGTAGATGAGTTGGTATCCGCGATTCAAGTGCTCATTGTGCCAGAAGTCCTCGATGACCTTCCTGACCATGGCTCCCCGGGGATGCCAGAGGACAAGTCCCAAACCCACATCTTCTTCTATGCTGAAAAGACCTAATTCTCTTCCTAACTTTCGGTGGTCCCTTTTCTTCGCCTCCTCAAGGTTCTTTAGGTATTTTTCTAAATCTTCTTTCTCCGGAAAGGCCGTCCCATAGATGCGC
>JAUWHM010000086.1 GCA_030605915.1 Nitrospirota bacterium
CCTCAGCCGTTCCCTTGAACACAATGTTCAAGGAGAATGAACTACGGTTCATCTTGGGAGATTCCCAGAGCCGTTTAGTGCTCACCTCTCTCCCATTCAGAGAAATCTTAAAGAAGATTTCTCCCCAGCTTCCCCATCTGAAACATAAGATAGTCTTTGGTCGTAGATGGCTCTGGAAGGACATCTCCTACTTGGGTTTGAGGAAAAGACAACCGGCTACTGAACCTTCCATTGAAATTTCTAGTGAGGAGATAGCCTCCATTCTGTATACTTCCGGGACGACCGGTCGACCAAAGGGAGCTATGCTCACCCACAATAATCTCCTCTCCAATGTAGCCTCTATTAAGGAAGCTTTTAAATCCACCTCTAGCGAGGTAGTCATCTGTGTCCTTCCTCTCTTCCACGCCTTTGCCGCTACCGTCTGCATGCTCTTTCCACTATCCTTCGGTTCAACTGTAGTCATAATGGATAGATTCGTTGCCCGTCAGGTACTTCAAACTATTGATGAGGAGAAAGTGACTATGTTCGTTGGAGTTCCTCCCATGTATGCAGTATTAGCCAACACCGCTATCCCTCAAGGATGTGACCTCAGCTCCCTGCGTCTCTGTATATCGGGAGGAGCGGCTTTGCCCATTGAGGTAATGAAGGCCTTTGAGTCAAGATATAAGGTTTCCATCTACGAGGGAGATGGTCCCACTGAGTGCTCACCGGTAACCTCGGTCAATCCCATTGAAGGAATGCGCAAGCCGGGCTCCATCGGCCTTCCCGTTCCTGGAGTCCAGATGAGGATTGTGGATGAGGAGGGAAAGCATCTTCCACCGGAGAAGATTGGAGAGATTGTGGTCAAAGGCCCAAATGTAATGAAAGGTTATCTCAACCAGCCGGAGGCAACTGAGGAGGCAATAAAGGATGGCTGGTTTTATACAGGAGATATAGGAAAGAGGGACCGGGATGGATATTTCTACATTTTAGATAGAAAAAAAGATATGGTCAATGTAGCTGGATTCAATGTCTATCCCCGAGAGATAGAGGAGGTCCTCTATACCCATCCCAAGATAGCTGAGGCCGCCGTTGTCGGGACTATCCACGATGGGTTGAGGGGAGAGGTGCCCAAGGCCTTCATCGTCCTGCGGGAAGGGGAGAGAATGACCAAGGAGGAGGTAATCACTTACTGCCAGGAGAGAATAGCCAACTACAAAGTTCCCCGCTATGTAGAATTCAGGGAGAGCCTTCCCAAAACACCAACCGGTAAGGTCCTGAAAAGAGCCCTACGAGAAACTTGATTCTGGCCGCCAAAAATGGTATAGTCTTGTTTGTGTGAATGAGCCTCAAACAAGAAATACTTTCGAACTCACATGGTAGATGGATATTAAATCTTCAATCTGGTGCTAAATGAAAGAAACAATAAAAATTATAAATGAGTTAAAGAAGAAGGGATTAATTGAGAACTATGCCATAGGTGGTGGCATTGCGGCTATCTTTTATATCGAACCTATCCTTACTTATGATCTAGATGTTTTTATAATTCCGTCTGAAAAAGTAGAGAGACTTTTAGAATAGACAAAAATAGATATGAAAAAACTTGAAAATATTTTGCACAAGTATGGTTTGAGTGAGAAGTTCAAGCTTTTATGAAGGAGAATTATTATGTCTGATAAGAAAATTGAAGTGATGAAGATTATTATGAAGGGTAATAGAATAATGACACGAAGGCAGCTGTTTGAAAAAAAAGAAGAGTTTCATAGAGAACAGGCAAAACTGCCTTTTGAGGAGAAGATAAAGATACTTACTCAATTACAGAAAATTGCAAGTAGTATTGAAAATTTAAGAAATGACAAGAAAAGCAGCCAAAGAATATGGGAAATCTCTCATTAAGCATTTAATAACGAATTTAACGAATTTGTGAAATCTGTGTAAATGGAGGATGAGATGAAGCTGTGCATGATTGGAGCGGGGCATGTGGGATTAGTCTCAGCGGGCTGCTTCGCTGATTTGGGAAACGAAGTAATCTGTGTAGATAGTGATGAGGGAAAAATCAATAAGCTCAAGAAAAGGATTGTTCCCTTCTTCGAACCGGGGTTGGAAGAATTGGTGAGAAAGAATGCTGATGCTGGGCATCTTTCTTTTACTGCCGACCTTGAAGAGGGGGTTAAGAAATCCGAGGTAATCTTCATTGCTGTGGGCACTCCTTCCAGGGAGAATGGAGAAGCCGATTTGTCATTCGTAGAAGATGTTTCCCGTAAGATAGCCCGGGCCATGGAAGATTATAAAATAATTGTGGAGAAATCAACCGTCCCTGTAAGGACGGGGGAATGGGTTAAGAAAACAATTGAAGCCAACAATATTCATAGCATAGCGTTTGATGTGGTCTCCAATCCAGAATTTTTGAGGGAGGGCTCAGCCATCCATGACTTCATGCATCCAGACAGAATCGTCATCGGGGTGGAGACGGAAAGAGCAAAGAAGGTGATGACTGAGCTATATAAAGGTTTGAATGCAAACCTGGTGATTACTGATATAAAGAGTGCTGAAATCATCAAGCATGCCTCTAACTCTTTCTTAGCCCTAAAGATCTCTTATATTAACGCTATCGCTAACATCTGTGAAAAGGTGGGAGCAGATGTGAAGGAAGTGGCCAGGGGAATGGAGTTGGATGGTAGAGTTGGCAAGGGTTTCTTGAGAGCAGGGTTAGGTTACGGAGGTTCCTGTTTTCCAAAAGATGTAGCCGCTTTCACCAGGATAGCTGAGGAGGCGGGCTACAACTTTGAGCTCCTTAAGATTACCGAGGAAATAAACCGTGGGCAAAGGGAGCTATTTTTAAAGAAGGTGAAGGAATCTCTCTGGACCCTCAATAAAAAGGTGGTTGGGGTATTAGGTCTTTCCTTTAAACCTGATACTGACGATATGAGGGAGGCTCCCTCCATTGAAATAATCAATCAACTTCAGGCACAGGGGGCTAAGGTGAGAGCTTACGACCCGGCCGCCATGGAGAATGCCAGGAAGGTTCTCAAGGATATCGAATACTGTGCTGACCCTTACCAGGTAGCTGAGGGAAGCGATTGTCTTCTCATTATCACTGAATGGGAAGAGTTTAAGA
>JAUWHM010000040.1 GCA_030605915.1 Nitrospirota bacterium
GTCGTATTCGTATTGTTGTAATCCATTGAATGCCGCTTTTATAGAGCTAAACGTTGGGTTGGGCTGAACGCTATCGAAAATGGCTACTAACGAGCCACGTAATAATTTTTTCAGTGAACTTGAGATTCCTCTTTTTGTGGAGCCGGGTGTGGTAATTAGTGCTGCCTTATGAGAACCAACCAAATCCGGCAAGATTTTAATAATAGTTGGGCCAAAATGTATTTTGACGGGGTTATTATATTGCCAATTAGACACTCTTGTCTCCTCTTGTCAAAAACTTCATAAATCGTTCCTTAACTTGGTAAGGCTTGAGCGTGGGTCGTCCTAAGTCAGAGTTAGAGCTTATGGAAACCTTTACACGTATTAACGATGGACCTTTGCCAGCTCTCGCTGAATTAACAGCATTTATTAGGTCATCCTTTGTATCAGCACGATAACATCTCCGGTATCCACAGGCAGAAGCTACGTGGCAAAAATCAACCGATGAGGATACGCTGTATTGTTCCCCTGTCGATTCATAGGCTTCATTATCCAATATGATATGAATAAACTGTTCAGGTTTATAATAACCGATTGTTGCAATGGTACCCATTTTCATTAATGCGGCGCCATCACCGTCAAGAACAATTACATGCTGTTTCGGTTTTACGTACTGAATTCCAAAACCGATCCCTGCCGCGCATCCCATTGAACCCACAACGTATAATTGATTTTTGGTATCACCAAGCGTAAAGAGTTCCCTTCCTGTTTTTCCAGCCGTTGCAATGATAGCATCGTCGTCACAGAATGTTTCACGGATGATTTTGATAGATTCAATGCGGGACATGCGGTTCTCAGGTTTACTCTTGAATTCCCCCGCAGGCTCAGCCAAAGATTGGTTGCTCTTTGTAAAGTCATAAAGTAAATCAGTTTTGCCCACACTTCCCTTTTTCATTATTAGCGCAAAGGGCAAACCGGTTTTTGCCATCTCGTTTCCTGCTCGCCCCAAAACCATGCCAATCTTTTCAGGCACATCCGGGAAAAAGTCCCATTGGATATGTAATGTTTCCAGGAGGTCCCCGGTAATCTGTCCCATCAATTCATGTTGCGGTTCATCATTCAGATGCGGCTCGCCCCGGAGTGTTATTATAAGAAGCAGTGGTATGCGAAACGGAAAATTAAGCGATGTTAGGGGATTGACCATATTGCCGAGACCGGAGTTCTGACACATAACAACTGACTTGCGACTGGCCAGATACGAACCAGCGGCAATTCCCACGGCCTCACCTTCACTGCTTGCCGCAATATAATCAACATCAGGACTTTGGATAATGTAATTAATTAGAGGCTTGAGGAAAGAACAAGGAACGCCTGTGAAAAATGTATAACCAAGTGACGTGCATGCTGATATAAAATCGCTTGCTTGAAGCATTGATTCACTACCTCGTGCCCGGGATTAAATCGAGTAATTCATTTATTGGCATACATTCTTCGTCACATTCTGATGATCTGCCATACCTGAGAATAGATTTTGCGACTCGCAACATTGCTGGATAGGCAGATCGCAACATATGGTTTGCGTATATGATTATCTTTGCTCCGGCATGTACCAGTTCATCTTCATACACTTTGTTATAGCTCGATGGTATGAGAACTAACGGCACTCGATCACTCAATTCGTTATATTGCCTACAGAATTCGAAAATTTCTCCCGGCTCTTTTTTCTTGCTATGAATCATTATCGAATCTGCTCCAGCTTCTATATAAGCCTCTGCTCTTTTCAGTGCATCATCAAGGCCTTTTCCAAGTATAAGGCTTTCAATTCGGGCAATTATCATGAAATCGCTGCTTATTTGTGCTTCCTTACCAACCCGAATCTTGTTACAAAAATTCTCAATTGCATCCTGCGTCTGTGGTACTTCTGTACCTAAGAGAGAGTTCTTCTTCAGACCTATCTTATCTTCTATAATAACAGCAGAAATTCCAAGTCGTTCCAGTGATTTTACCGTGAATGCGAAATGTTCCGGTCTTCCTCCAGTATCAGCATCAAGTATTAATGGTTTTGTTGTAACCTCAAAAATACTATTGACAGTAGCCATCCTTGAAGTCATATCTACAACTTCAATGTCAGGTTTCCCTTTTGCCGTGGAATCGGTCAAACTGCTTGACCACATGCAATCGAATTCCCGGACAACGCCATCCTGTTCAATCTTTAAGTTCTCTACAATTAATCCGGTTAGTCCATTATGAACCTCAAGCACACGTACAAATGGTTTAGCCGCAATAAGCCTTCCTAATGTCCTTAAACGAATATTCGGAGTCGTACCAATTGCTTTCAGATCATTATGTAGCTGTGTTGATGAAATGCTCGGAGTATATGGAACTTCAATTAATTTTCCACCCCATTCATTCAGTGTTTCTATCACTTTTTGACGAGTTCCCGCCTGCACACCGCTGCCCCAATCATCACCATGCACAACATAATCAGGTTTAATCTCCCTCAAATTAGATGAATAATCCAACGTAAATTGAGGAATTACATCGCTCACTCCTTTGATTTGCTCGATGACAGTCTTACGCTGTTCGTATGTAAGAAATGGCAGACGTTTATAACTGGCAATAGCCTTGTCTGTAAGCAGCCCCACAGTGACCTTCCCCAGTTTTGCTGCTTCCTTTATGATATTGATGTGCCCGGGATGAATAAGGTCGGCACTCATACCTACATAAACTTTTTTCATATTATACCTCGCCAGTAAGCACTAAAGTAATATTGCAGTGGACCCAATGTCAGGTGCTGACTTCATAATTTTTATAATTTCATGAGAACTGTTGGACCACTCATTTACAGTAAAATATACACTCTCACAGATTGTGCTTTTGTTTAGGAGAGGGCTGAAAGCCTCTAAAGTTCTCGCTTTTGTACTGAAATTAACCATATATGCAATCCTCTGATATGAATTGTTATCCCTTTAGAAATTTGTGCTATTGGTCCTGTCAGGCCTTTTTGATAAGTCCCTTTATTTAGAACAAGTCAAATAATATTAAGCATATCAACACTTTTATTCGTTTGAGTGCATATGGCCGATATGTCACAGCCAAAAGGCCTAAATATTATTGTTTTACCCTGCTAACTTTTAAGCATTTCTGTTGTCCACTTCAAGTCAGGCCTTACGACACCCAGCCATTTCCCTTGCCACCCTCCATGTTTAGACCGCATCTCGACTGAATCATACACCTCAAATATTACAACCTCTGGATCCACAAAAAGCTGAGTCATATGATCTTCTACGATCTGCATTCTAACAAAGTATACCCCATTGTTTAGGAATGCGCCCGGAATGTGACAGGTGGTCTTAAAAAGGCTTGCAGGAAATGGTTTCCCGTCCCAAACGGGTTCTTGAAGGGGGACAGAAGCAAAGACAAATACCCCGTCCTCGTTAAAAAGTGCTACTGTTAAATTTAACCTCACATCCGGGATAAGATTCCAGTATTCAAACTCCAAAACAATCGGTGTTGTCACATATATAGTATCAGTTGGTACTCCATCTTCCGGGCGAACGCATGCCCTCCTCAAACGAACCCTATTGCCTCCAGGTGCGGTTTCTTTATCTTCCCACACCTGCTCGGTTTTAACATTTGAAAATATATTGCCTAGATACCGATTAACTACTTTTAAAGATTCACCATCATCGATTATTCGTCCTTGATCTATTAAGATTACCCGTTTGCACATTTGTTGGATAGCAGACATATTGTGACTAACAAACAAAACCGTTCTTCCCTCACCAGCAATGTTCTCCATTTTTCCAAGACACTTTTTTTGGAAAGCGAAATCCCCTACTGCCAGCACCTCGTCCACCAGCAGAATCTCCGGCTCCAAATGAGCGGCAACGGCAAAAGCACGTCTAACATACATACCGCTGGAGTAGTACTTCACCGGCGTGTCTATGAACTTCTTCAACTCAGCAAAGGCCACCATCTCGTCAAACTTCCGGTCAATCTCCGCCTTCTTCATTCCCAGGATAGATCCGTTCAGATATATGTTCTCCCGCCCAGTCAATTCGGGGTGAAAACCAGTGCCTACTTCAAGAAGACTTCCCACCCTTCCATGCACTTCTGCATAACCTTCAGTTGGTTCTGTAATACGCGAAAGAATTTTCAGTAAGGTGGTCTTTCCGGCACCATTCCTGCCGATGATTCCCAGCACTTCCCCCCTTTTGACCTCAAAAGAAACATCCTTCAGCGCCAAGATGTGTCCATTTTCCTTCTCACCGGTTGAACCCTTTTTGCTTTTTTTGAAGGGGGCAGTAAAAAGTCTGGTTATTTCATCCCTCAGGGCCCTGTAGGAAACCTTTTCCCCTATTCTGTATCTTTTGCTTAAATTTTCTACTCTGACCGCTACATCATCCATTTTCACCCTCACCCTAACCCTCTCCCACAAGGGGAGGGAAAAGGTTCTCTCTCACACCACATCTGCAAATGTTTGCTCCATCTTGCGGAAGTAGAAGATTCCCCCAATAATGATGACCATTATTGCTAAAACTGAGACAGTTAGGGATGGTCCCCAGATTGTTCCTTTGCCAAGCAATGCTCTTCTGAATCCCTCTATCACGCCTACCATTGGATTCAATCCATAAAGTGCTCGCCAGCGCTCCGGAACTATAGTCATTGGATAGGCAATTGGAGTTGCAAAAAGCCAGAGCTGGATCAGAAATGGAACAGCATACCGGACATCCCTATATTGAACATTCAGTGCCGAAAGCCACAGCCCTACTCCAAAGGCAGTTATCATTGACAGGAGCACAAACAGAGGTATTGTCCATAGCGCTCCTACCACAGGGAGCCCTACCAAGCCCTTGTGATGATAGAAAAACACCATTCCCACGAGGACTGCAAAGGCAATGACAAAATCTACTAATGCTCCGAGAATAGAGGACAGGGGCAAAATCACGCGAGGGAAATATATTTTGGTAATTGTCTGCTGATGCCCCACAAGACTGTTTGTCGCCTGAGTGAGACTGTTTGCAAAATAGGTCCAGGGGACAAGGGCACTGTAAGCGAATATTGGATAAGGTAAGCCCTCTGAAGGAATGCGAGCAAGTTTTCCGAAAAACAAGCTGAAGACAACCATTGTGAAAAAAGGCTGGATAATTGCCCAGGCGGCACCAATGGCGGTTTGTTTATAGCGGACTTTTATATCACGCCAGGTGAGAAAATATATGAGTTCTCGGTATTCCCATAGCTCCCTGAGATTCAGGAATCTCCAGCCATGTGTTGGCCTGATGCGAGTTACCGGAAGTTCTGTCAGCGATTCTGTAGCCACTTTGTTATTGCCTCCAAATTGGTTAACATTGTGCTTGAGGTTGTGTAAGTTAAGTCATTATTTTTGAAGCGGTTTCAACTAAGCCATTTAGGCGCCAGTACATCTCCTTCACCTTCTCCAGTCTCTCCCGGTAGAGCTTGGCCATCTTCTTTTCCTTGCCATTGTATTTACCCTCTCCTTCTCGGATGGTCTCCTCAGCCCATTTTATGGCTTCTAAGGCTTCATCCATCCTACGGGTAAGGCCAGTCTTAAGCCTTTCAGTTATTATCTTAAAGATGTCTAATTCAGCTTTGTAGAAGTCTCTCCGGTCTCCCTTCACCCATACCTTCCGAGCCGCTCCCCATTTCTCTAATTCCCGCACATTGACGCTCACATTCCCCTTGCTCACCTTGAGGCGCTTCACCATATCATCTAAGGAG
Organism: Nitrospirota bacterium; assembly: GCA_030605915.1. GTDB lineage: Bacteria > NPL-UPA2 > NPL-UPA2 > NPL-UPA2 > JAGMAN01 > JAGMAN01. Next base: position 5,722 of record JAUWHM010000040.1, read on the forward strand.
ACGGGCTCATTGCTCATAAAGAGGAGGTCATAGAGCTGCGCTGCCACTTTGTTAAGCCCTAAGTTTGAGCCTAACTGTCCGATGCTCTCAATAAAACCATCAACTGATTTTTCTAAGGTAGAATTCATGAATACCCCCTCACCCCTACCCTCCCCCTATACGGGAGATGGATATGAAAAGGAAATGAACTTAGCGCCCTTCGGGCAAACCTCTTAACCCTTTTATATTCAATGACTTTAAAAGGCAATTTATATCATTCTAAACATTCTGAACGAATTATACCATATAAATGCCATCTTGTCAAGTCCCCCGGCAAAAAAATCCAAAAAAATAACCGAGGGCTAATTGACCCTCGGTGTTTACCTGAAAATGGGCGCTGTCCATATTTTCTATCTATAAACATCTCTCCTTAAATTCATCAAAGCTAATATACTCTCCTTTTTCTATGCTTTCGTGTTCTTGTCTTAACTCCCTGACTATATTTGGATTTATCTGTAGAATCTCCGTGGTTTCTTTCATGGACTCGTACTCTTCAATCGGTATAAGAACCATTGGCTTATCGCTCTTTATTGTTATTGTAGACATTTTTCCCTTCCCCTTTCTTCTCTATCCTTACTTGTCCTTCTTCTCGTCTTCCTCCACTTTGTACTCGGCGTCAATGATGTCTTCTTCTTTGCCCTTCTTCTCCGCCTTACCTTCCTTTTCCTCCTTCTTTGGCCCCCCTCCTCTTCCTGTCCCCTCTTTCTTGGCTTCCTTGGCCTGGGCTTCAGCCTGTTTCTTTGCTGCCTCTTGGTATATGGTCTCAGCTAATTTATGGGAGGCTTTGGTCAGTTCCTCACAGGCTTTCTTTATGGCCTCGGTGTCATCACCTTTCATTGTCTCCTTTACCTTATCCAGAGCTTGATTGATGCTCTTTCTCACATCCTCACTGACCTTGTCTCCATATTCTTTCAGAGACTTCTCAGTGGTATAGACCACAGTATCAGCCTGATTCTTCACTTCCGACTTTTCACGGCGCTTCTTATCGTCCTCGGCATGTTGCTCGGCATCCTTGACCATGCGGTCTATTTCCTCCTTAGAAAGACCGCTGGAGGGCTCAACCCTTATCTTCTGCTCTTTTCCAGTTCCTAAGTCTTTGGCTGAGACATGGACAATGCCATTAGCATCTATATCAAAGCTAACTTCAATCTGGGGAATCCCTCGGGGAGCCGGTGGAATACCAACCAGGTCAAATCTTCCCAAACTCTTGTTGTCAGCGGCCATCTCCCTCTCCCCCTGCAACACATTTATGGTTACCGCTGGCTGATTATCGGCAGCGGTAGAGAATATCTGGCTCTTCCGGGTAGGGATGGTGGTATTTTTCTCGATGAGGCGGGTGAATACTGCACCCAGGGTCTCAATTCCCAGAGACAGGGGCGTGACATCTAGGAGAAGAACGTCCTTTACCTCTCCTTTAAGAACTCCGGCCTGAATAGCCGCTCCCACGGCTACTACCTCATCCGGGTTTATTCCCTTATGCGGCTCTCTTCCAAATATCTTCTTAACCAGTTCCTGAACGGCTGGGGCCCGGGTCTGTCCTCCCACCAACATCACTTCATCAATATCATTAGCACTCATCCCTGCATCCTGCAGGGCCTGCTCACAGGGACCGGTGCATTTCTCTAAAAGATCACCGGTTAGCTGCTCTAATTTTGCTCTGGTTAAGGTCTTGCTGAGATGCTTTGGACCACTCTGGTCAGCCGTAATGAAAGGAAGATTTATCTCAGCCTGGGCGGAGGTAGAAAGTTCACACTTGGCCCTCTCGGCGGCTTCCTTAAGTCTCTGTAAAGCCATATTGTCCTTTTTTAAATCAATTCCCTGCTCCTTCTTAAATTCATCGGCTAACCATTCAATTATCCTCTGGTCGAAATCATCTCCTCCCAAGAATGTGTTTCCATTAGTAGCTTTTACTTCAAAGGTTGCCGTTCCTCCTTCTTCCGCTGGACCCAATTCCAGGATGGATATATCAAAAGTCCCGCCTCCTAAGTCAAAGACAGCAACTTTCTCCTCCTTTTTCACCTTACCCAACCCATAGGCTAAGGAAGCGGCGGTTGGCTCATTAATGATTCTCAGGACTTCCAGTCCGGCGATCTTACCGGCATCTTTAGTAGCCTGACGCTGGCTATCATTGAAATAGGCCGGGACAGTGACCACCGCTTGAGTTACCTTCTCACCAAGGTAGTCCTCAGCCGTCTGCTTCATCTTCTGCAGAACCATAGCTGAAATCTCGGGGGGGGTATATTCCTTGCCGCCCACTTTAACTTGAACATCTCCATTGGGGGCCTTAGTTAATGGATAAGGAAAAATTCCTCTTGCCTTAGCCACCTCCTCATCGCTGAACTTCCTTCCCATGAAGCGCTTGATGGAAAACACTGTATTCTCAGGATTGGTGACAGCCTGCCGCTTGGCTACCTGGCCAGTCAGGCGCTCACCACTCTTGGTAAAGGCAACTACTGAGGGAGTGGTTCTGTTTCCTTCAGCGTTGACGATAACGGTTGGTTCTCCTCCCTCCATAACCGAGACTACTGAGTTAGTTGTGCCCAAGTCAATTCCGATCAGCTTTGCCATTTCCGCCTACCTCCTTCTTTTTTGATACCTTAACTATGGCCGGTCTGATTACCTTCTCCTTCAGCCGATAACCCGGCTGGAGTTCCTCCAGTACTGTGCTTTCAGGATGTTCATCGCTCTCAACGTGTGCCATAGCCTCATGCTCATTCGGATTAAACTCCTTCCCCAGTGACTCTATTCTACCCAAGCCCTTCCTTCCCAAGACTTCCTTCATCTGCTTCTGAACCATCTCTATTCCCTGGAGGAGAGCTTCAGAATTGTTGCTATTCTTGGCAGACTCAATTGCCCTGTCGAAATTATCCATAACTGGCAGCAAGTCGCAGATGAGGTCCTCAGTGGCATACTGGAGAAATTCGGCTCTCTCTTTATTGGCTCGCTTCCGGTAATTCTCAAACTCAGCCTGTAGCCGAAGTAGCCGCTCAAAGCGCTCCTCAGCTAACTTTGCTTTTTCCTTCACCTTGAGCCATCTCTTCCGGGATAGAGAAACCCGGCCACCAGGCTTCTTTGAGCCTTTCTCCTCCTTAGTCATTTCTCCCCCCTACGGTGAAACACAGCCCTTTACGGCAGTGCCAGTGGCAGTACTCTTCGGGTACTCCGCCGAAGATACCACTAATTTAGCCATTTGTCAACAGTTAGTGGATAAGTCCAATTCTTCCGGGAGGCCAGATAATACAGATGGCCTTACCCCTCACTTTCCTCAAAGGAACAAAGCCCCACCAACGACTGTCCTTGCTGCTGCGGCTATTATCTCCTAAGACGAAGAGGTGACCCTCGGGAACTTTTACCTTCCCAGATCGGTAAGACATAGGAAGCTGGCCCTGGGCACTCTGCCAATACTTGTGGTTCCGGTTATAATACATTCTTTCCTCAGGAAAAGCAGGAGATGAAGGTATTGGTTCACCATTTATATATACTTTTCCACCTTTGACCTCCAGCATTTCATCTCCCACGGCCACAACGCGCTTGATGTAATTCTTTCTGTACTCAAATCCCTCCTTATCATAGAGGAAGACGATAACATCTCCTCTTTTCGGCGGCCTTCGCTGGAGGAACCACCTCCCGCTGAATGGAATGCGCAGTCCATAGATGAATTTACATACCAGGATACGGTCTCCCTCCTGCAAAGTTGGTCTCATCGAACCAGAAGGAATTTTATAGAGCTGTCCGATGAAAGTAATAACGAACAGAGCCAGGGCGGCGGCGGGCACAATGGTATCTATTATCCATATTCGCCATAGCGGTTTTCGCGCCTCGTCCCTTTTCTTCAACTTTTCCTTTTCCCTCTTTCTTTTCTTCATTTAAAGCTTCACTTCCGTAACTGTCTTTAGCTTTCCTATGATAATCTCTTTTATCTCTTTTAGCCTCGCTTCGGTTCTTGCCTCAAACCTCAGAACTAAAACCGGTTGGGTGTTGGAGGCCCGCACCAATCCCCAGCCATCCCCGAAGAGAACTCTCACTCCATCAATATCAATGGTGTCATATCTTTCCTTGAAATATTTTTTGACTTCCTCTACCACTTCGAACTTCTTCTCATCCGGGCAGTCCACCCTTATCTCAGGAGTAGAATAGTACTGAGTCACATCCTTTAGGAGTTGAGATAGCTTCCCATCGGTCCTGGAAAGAATCTCCATAAGGCGTCCGGAGGCGAAGATAGCATCATCGTAGCCAAAATAGTTATCGGCAAAGTAGATGTGTCCACTCATCTCCCCGGCCAGTAGAGCTTTCTCCTCCCGGATTTTACTCTCGATGAGGGAATGGCCCGTCTTCCACATTATGGCCATGCCTCCTGAGCGTTCAATCTCCTCTACCAGACTCTGGGAACACTTTACCTCGAAGATGATCTTGGCTCCTGGATGCTTTTTGAGAATCTCCCGGGAAAAGATGATCATTAATCTATCTCCCCAGATTATGTTTCCTTCTTCATCAATGACTCCAATCCTATCTCCATCTCCATCGTAAGATATCCCCAGGTCCGCTTTTTCTTCTCTCACCTTATCAATTAAGTCATTTAAAAATTCAGGGATGGTTGGGTCAGGATGATGATGAGGAAACCTTCCATCCGATTCACAGTAAAGCCTTACGACCTGAGCCCCTAACTCCTCTAATAGCTGGGGAGCTAAATTGGAGGTCGTCCCATTTCCAGCATCAACCACTACTTTTAAGGGCTTCTCCAGTCTTATCCTCTCCCTAAGGCAATCAAGGTAAGCTAACTTTGGGTCCTCCTCTCCTAATTGTCCCCTACCCTCCTTAAACTTCCCGGATTCAACTATCTTCCTTAACTTCTGAATCTCGGCTCCGTAGATGGTGCCGTGGCCCCGACAGATTTTAAAGCCATTAAATTCGGGAGGATTGTGGCTCCCGGTAATCATTATTCCCCCATCCTTCTTATAGTGGATGAGAGAAAAATAGAAAGTGGGAGTAGGAACCTCTCCCACATCGGTGACACTGCACCCGGTAGAGAGCATTCCGGAGATGAGAGCATCCCGGAGCCACTCCGAAGAGAGCCGATTATCTCGACCGACGACTACATCCTGACCCTGAAAGGTCTGAATATAGGTGCCAAAGGCTTTACCGAGGCCTTCTACTACTTCTGGGGTTAAGTCCCTATTAACCACTCCCCGAATGTCATACTCCCTGAAGATCTGTGGATTTACGGGCATTTCTTCTTCTCCCATTGTCTGTAGTGGTTTGATTTACCCCTACTTTGCCGGCGGGAGGACCTTACGACTAACGATTTCTATCTTGCCTCCCTTACTATCAATCCTTCTATAGAAGCAGGTCTTATAACCGGTGTGGCAGGCTCCCCCTTTCTGATGAACTTTTATGAGAAGCGTATCTTCATCGCAATCGAAGAGGATCTCATGGACAATCTGGTCACAGCCTGAGGTCTCTCCCTTCTGCCAGAGTTTACCCCGGGAGCGGCTCCAGAAATGGGTTCTTCCCGTCTTTAGGGTAGCCCTGAGGGACTCTTGATTCATATAGGCCAGCATCAGAATTTCATTGGTCTCCGCTTCCTGAATGATGGCTGGAATAAGACCATTCCCATCAAATTTCAGTTTCTCTAAAAACTCTTTCACTCTCTTTCACTCCTTTTTTTGTAACACCTGAATCATATGAAGTTTCGGTCTTAGCCATGAGCAGATTTTTTCTTTCCATGCCGAAACTTCATACTACTCATTTTCCTCTGGCCACATCCGATGAAACATAAACCATTGTTTCACCTGATCAACGAAGGAAGGATAACAAGTTTTGGAGCAAATGTCAATAGAAAAAGCGTGTTCTAAAGGATAGGTAATAAATGCTAAAGCTCTCCGCAATCAACCAAATCAACAACCTCCCCATCCCCCACTTTGTCTTCCACTTCTTCCACGACCTGAGAAGTCTAAAGTGCCAAAGAGCCGGTAATTTCTTTGCGGAGAGCGCCGGTTCCGGGGATGGGGATTTTTATATTTAGGGAGGAGGGTGCTATGAGTGAGGGTATGGCGTGGATGGTAAGCTGGCTAATTGTATTAGCGGCATTACTGTATGCGGGCCTGAAACGTGGATGGGAAAAGTGTGGAGGACCTGAGGTGGACGAGGAACAACGGGGGGAGGTGGTAGAGCATGAAGTACATTAATGTCAAAGCCGTGAAGGACTACTGCCATGAGAACAATAGGCATGCAACAAAAGCTCTATTGTATGCCCTGGACGCTCTGGTTCATAGCCAGTTAGAAATAGCATTGGCAGTATGGAATGGCGGCCGTAAGCGGGTCACCCCGGACCTGCTGCCGGCAGAGGGGAATATCTTGAGCTGGCTACATGACAACCTGGATGAGCAAATCGTCGCATTGCGCAACCTGAAAGCTGCTGCTGAGAAGCAACTATCCAGGGCGAAGCAACTCGCCAATTTGCAGAAGGAGAAAGCGGGTGAGCCAGAAAGAAAGAATACTTGAGATCCTGAAAGATTGCCAGCCTCATAGCACTTTTGAGATTGTAGAGACCTTATTCCCTGGCGGGATGGCTGGCATCTTTCGACTGGGGGCACGGGTGTGGGACATCCAGAAAGAGGGGTATGTAATCAATGGCTGGCACGACCCAAATGACCGGCGGAAGTACTGGTACCAGATCATCGCCACGCCGGAAGATATCAGAACATACTTGACATGCGAGAGCTAACAGACAAGCAGGGAATAGACGATGTAAAGTTCGTATTGTCGAAGATGAAAAGCAGAGTGGATATCTGGTCAGCATTTCTGGAGCTTGAACAGAGGCTCTGCTCAGCCAGAGCCCCGGTAGGAGTAGGTAGTGTCCACAGATATCGATAGTTATCCGTTTAGAGTGTACTCTGGACTGCTCCGAGATGGCCACCGTCAGAAGATGGGTGGAGCTATCTGGGAGTTCCTATGGTTGATAGATAAGGTAACCAGGGAGGAGAACGGCATAGGCATAGTCTTAGGAGGCCATGAGCTAAAAATTGAGAATATAGCCGGGGAGATGAATACACCGGCTCGGACTGTGCAGAGGAATCTCCACCGGCTGGCAGACAAGGAATACATAAACCTTAAGCGCGGCCAATACGGGGTCATTATCACTGTCAACAAGAGTAAGAAAAGAGGCAGACCTGCCAAATCTGGCACATCTGCCAAAAGTGGCGTATCTGAAATAAAGGGGGAGCCTGTGGATAACCCGAGCAGATATGCCAAAAGTGGCACATCTAAAAAGAGCCAGATATGCCAAAAATTGCGTCCAGATATGCCAAATTTGACGCCAGATACGCCAAAAGTGGCACATCACTATAATAAGGAATATGACAGTACAGGACTAAAAGATACAAAGACATGGTCGCAAATCGAAGCTTTGCTCAAATCTTTTCCACAGAAAATCCAAACGTTGATACATGCCTATTGGGGTTGTGCCGCTAACGAGAACAAGTCCAAGAATATTGCCGATGGCCGTAGGCTTACGCTAATTACCGAACTCAAGGAAGTCTTCGATAAAACTAACCCTGATGCATTTCAATACGCCCTCCAGGAGACAGTCAAACATGAGGCCCCCAACATAAATTATCTCAAGAAGGTTCTCAAGAACCAGGAGAAACAGAAGCAGGTCCAAGCAAAGATAGCAAAAGAATGTGAGGAGGACGAAGTAAAGGTTGAAAAGCTCCTCAACCAGGCAAAAAAGGATCTGGGTGGGATAGGAGGCAAGGAATACGTGAAGGAGTGGCTGGTTAAGATCCCGAGGAAGTATTGGGGACGGCTGCGGATCTTCTATGTTCGGCGATACCCTGCCGATCACAGCGGATGGGATTTAGCTGTACAAGAGTTAGATAAGGAGGGACGAAGATGATTTCGAATGTAAGGGAAATATCGTTGAAGGAGATAAAGCTATCGGGCTTCAACCCGCGGAAGCATTTTGATGAGCAGAAGATGCAAGAGCTGGCTAACTCCATTAAGGAGAAAGGAGTCATCGAGCCACTTATCCTCCGGGTAGTTGAGGGGAAATATAAGGTCGTGTGCGGAGAGCGCCGGTTGAAGGCGTCACAGATGGCAGGACTCGAGGCCGTACCGATAATCGTAAAAGCCTTGACAGATGTGCAGGCAATGGAGTTCCAGATAATCGAGAACCTGCAGCGGGAGGACCTGAACCCGATCGATGAGGCTTTAGGATATAAGGCCATGATCGAGAAGTGCGGCTATACGCAGACAGAGCTCGCCCTCAAGGTCGGGAAGAAGCAGGGCTACATAGCGAATCGGCTGAGACTGCTTAAGCTGAACAAGGATATTCAAGAGGCTATTTCTCGTGAAATACTCAGCCCTGGCCATGCAATGGTGATCCTGCGGCTAAAGGACAAAAATATACAGGGGGACCTGTTTAAAGAGATTGTAACGCGTAAATGGTCCGTGCGCAAGGCAGAGAACGAGCTCAGGGACCTCGGCAGGGAATTGAAGAATGTTCCCTTTGACCGCACCGAATGCAAGACATGCCTCTTTAAAGGCGATAACCAGGAAGGATTGGTAGATAAGGATACTAACCTCAAAGGAATGTGTCTTAACCCAGGATGCTTTTTAAAGAAGGCACAGGCTTATATCTCCAAAAAGACGGCCGAACTTCAAAAGAAGCTCTTTAAGGTTATCACAGAGGAAAAACTGGCGAAGAAAGGCGTCTCTCGCTACAACGTAAAGCACCTCTCAGAATCGTGGGTAAGAAAAGAGCTTGGGGCTAATTATAAGAAAAAATGCCAGGCAGGCATTCCCTTTTGCCCGGGTGGCCACTACTACGTAATCAGGACCCACGACTATGGACCGCAAAAAGGCATCCAGTATATTGAAGAGTGATGCACGAATTCAAACTGTTACAACAGCCTTACCCGCAAAGATAAGGAGACCGGCTCAGAATCTACGGAGGGCAAGAGGGAGCGACAGAATGAGGGAAAGGTCCGGGAGACGAAGCGGAGAGTATGGGTTCAGGAAGTACTCGCCAGGATGGACAAGAAGGCGGCAAGGGCGATGTCTCTCTTCCACCTGGCCATGGACGGCCAGATGGCTTATGACGGAGACGAGATGGACGAGCTTTTTAAGCGCTTGGGAATCCAGCAAAAGAGCGACGAAGGGAAAGAATGGTACGAGCTCGAGCATCTTATTATCCCTCGCCTCTATGACGCTTCAGAAGCGAAGGTCTGGAGGGAGATTAGCCGGCTGGTAAGCGAAAGAGACGTCCCTGGGTATAATGATCAAATCCTGGATACCTTGGCGCAGAAGCTCGGGTTCGATATCCGGAAAGACTTTGTGATAGACAAGCCCTACCTACAAACGAGGACAAAGGAGCAGCTCGTAGCGATAGCGAAGGAAATTGGGTTAACTCAGCATTTATCTAAGAAGAAGGTCTGCGAACCAGCTAAACTCCTGACCAAAAAGAAGACTGAGATGATAGACTTCTTCCTAAAACAGGGCTTTGAACTCAAGGGCAAGGTGCCAAAGGAGATAAAAAAGCAGCAAGAGGAGGAATAGCAGATGAAATACAAAGCGTCCATAGCCAAGATAATAGCAGAGGGAATAGTTAACCTTCTCAAACCTGCCTGCCGGCGAATCGAAATTGCCGGTAGGCTGCGGAGGAAGAGGGAGGAAGTAGGAGATATAGAGATCCTTTGCATACCGAAGTTTGAGGAGGTTTCGGTTGATTGTCTGGACAGAGAGATTAGAAAGTGGATTAGACGCGGCATTCTGGATTTTAGGAGAAATGTCAAGGGCAGCACAGTGTATGGCCGACAGAATAAACTGCTTGTACATGTAGACAGCGGCATACCGGTGGATATCTTCTCCACTGATGAGGAACGCTGGTGGGTGGCGTTGGTAGTGAGGACAGGGCCAAAGGAATCAAATATGCGGATTGCCAGGGCAGCGATTGATAGAGGGATGCGATTCAAGGCATATGGCCGGGGATTTATCAGGCCCTTTTCTCAGCATTACAATAGGCATGGAGGCGTTCCCGGGGAGATAATCTGCACCAGTGAGATGGAAGTCTTTCAGACAATAGGGTTGCCCTACTTGGAGCCGGAGGAGAGATAATGGCCAAAATACAATACGTAAATGCGAAAAATTGGAGAGCTGGGACAAAAATCCTATTAGCACAAGTAATTAAGGTCGTAGAAGAATATGGGGCCCAAGGATACCGGTTAACCCTGAGACAGTTATATTATCAGCTCGTTTCGCAAGATATAATTCCGAACTTGCAAAGGGAATATTCAAAGCTCGGCAGACTTCTGACACAGGCAAGGATGGCAGGTCTTGTAGATTGGGATATCATCGAAGACCGTATCAGAGTGCCAAAAATGGCAAGTGAATTTGAGGATATCCCGGACTTGGTTGATGCAGCAATAGCATCTTACAGACGTGACAGGTGGGTCGGGCAGGAAAACTATCTTGAGGTATGGGTTGAAAAGGATGCATTATCCGGTGTGTTAGAACCAATTACGAGAAAATATCATTGCCATCTAATGGTAAATCGTGGTTATTCGTCGGCAAGCGCGATGCACGATGCCGCATTACGATTCAGAAGACAAGAAAGGGACAGAAAGGATTGTATCCTTTTATATCTGGGAGACCATGACCCAAGTGGTGAGGATATGGTCCGGGACATTCGGG
>JAUWHM010000139.1 GCA_030605915.1 Nitrospirota bacterium
GACTCTTCCGGTCATCTATCACTCCCAGGGCAAAGATAATTGTTCCCCCGATGACTATCCCCTTTAAGGCCAGGGAAAAGGTAAAATTATACAATATGGCCAGGGAAAAGGCTAAATAGACAGCCACCCCACCCAAAAGAGGAGTCGGTCGAAGGTGAATTTTCTTCTCCCCTGGATAATCTAACATCCCAATTTTTATAGCCACATTCCTAAGAAGGGGAGTTAGCAGATAAGCGATCAGAAATGAGGTAGCAAAGATATGGGCTGTCCTCAAGCCATGGCTGATGAACCAGCTCCTGGCCAGCGGTAGCAGCATGAAAATCAATAGCAAGACAATCACAATGTAGCTCAGTATCTTCATCTTTTTCTAAATTTCACAAATATGGGATTGGAGATTATTATACTACCTGGAGTTCGAATATCCAAGCGATAATATATTTTCTCCCCCGGATTATAATAGTCGTCTTTGAACTGAACCTCTAAGGGAAGCTGTCCCTTAAAAGTGCGAATTATCTTACCTTTTCTCACCACTCTTATTTTAACTTCCCTTGTCTTTGAATCGGAAGAGGAAAGCTTGATGTTTATTTCAGGTTCCTTGCTGCACCCAATCTCCTCTCCCTGTATAGCTACCTGGCCATCAGCCTCAACCACAAATTGCTCCAGGACGAGCTGGAAATTGCTCTTGCTTACCGCATACATCCTGCCTCTTCTGAGCGCTTCCAGCACTGCTTCCCTATCGAGCCTTGATAATATAAAAACAGTCTGTATGGTATCTATATTCTTAACCCCTTCCATTAGACCATGAAAATCGAGCTCACCTATCCCCCAAACTGGTTGCTTCCGCCTCCCCTGACAATAGTCATTTAGAATTTGGTCCCATCCCTCCCCCGGATCAGTAAAGGTTATGTTGTCCTGATATAAGGCAGCAAAACCGGTGTAATTGTAGGTCTGTAATAAATCTTGGGGATAGCCGAGAGTAGACATCTTTATTCTTCCAATTTTTCTATCCGTTGACGCCTCGGGAGAAGTCCAGAAGGTTACTGCTCCCTTCCTATTGACATAATCAATTAAATTCTGATAAGGGGCAACTCCCTCATCACCATGATATTGGTCATATTTGGGAGAAGAAAACGGGAAATTATTCCATAGGAAGAGCATAGAGAAGACTATAGCCACCACCCCGAGCACCTGGCCGGGGCGAGAACGTGGCCCTAGCTCCCGACCCCTGGAATCCACATAGCTAAACTGTCGCCTGCGCACGAGGAGAATGCCTAATATGAGGGAAATCAAGGGCCAGAGCCGGTAAATGCTTCTGCCATGGTAACGAGGTGAGGAATAGCGATTCGACAGCAGGGGCAGATTTTCATAGTGACGGGCATCCTTCAATCCCATGACCAGAATTTGTTTATGCCAATTGTGCATGGTCAGATTCCCCTTAAAGTAACCCCCGGCCCAATAATAAAAAGGAGCGGCTTCTACTCCATGCACTAATATAAGATCTGGATTAGATTTATCAACTTCGTTAACCAGGTCAATGTAATTTTGTGCTCCATATTTTAACACAGAACTCTTTTCAACGCTCTTGCGAATAACTCGTGGCAGAGGAGATAGTCCATATTCTCCCCTTATAAGAGCATGGTCAGTCAATATTATTACCTTCAAGCCATGCTCCCTGGCCAAATTGGCTAAATCCTTGACTGAATAAACTCCCCCGCTCACCTCCGAGTGCACATGAATAATCCCCCGAGCACTGATATACTCTTCTGCTACCCCTAATACAGTAAGGAGATTTAACAACAAAAGGAGAATAAAGATAGAAATATATCGCCTCATAATTATTTCTCTTTATTTAGGGTCTAGCGACAACAAAATAGTCGCGGCCTATCTTTATGACCTTCTGCTCTCTGAAATGAGCGGCGAGAAGGAGGCCTTCTATCTGCTTTCTGGTGTAGAAGTAGACTGGACAGTCTCCCATTTTTAGGCGGAGCTTCCTTGAAAGTGTCATCACCGTCCACTTAGCGGGGAAACTGGCTATCACCTTCTCAATGGTAAGCTTTTGCATCTTTTTTAAGACTTCTCCTGGCTCCTCAACATAATCGAACATGCCTATAGCTAGTAAGATATCAAACCGAACCTTAAAATGATAGTCAAGAAAATCGCCTAAGACAAAGTGACAAACATCGTTAACTCTACTCTTTTCAGCAATGGTTTCGGCCACCCCCAACATCTTTTCGGAGAAATCAATACCAACTACCTCGAGCGCGCCCGCCTTAGCAAGTTCTATGGAATATCTCCCTGATCCGCATCCCACATCGAGAATCTTCCTCCCCCTTATGTCCTTACATTCCTCCAAGGTGAGTTTGAACCTCTCTCTCATGCTCTTCCTGAAGAGTCCATCAACTATCTTTCCGCTTAACCTTCTTTCCCCAGAATGGATGGAGTCGTAGGCAGCAGCTATCCTATTAAAATATCTCCTTACTTGGTTAGTGTCATTCAATACCTAACACCTCTTTTACGGGAGCAAAGCGAAAATCCTCAAGCAAAGCTCGAAGCTTTTTAGGTGCGCTCTTTAGATTTACATAGTGCGGCAAGGCTCTGCTTAATGGCACGGCTAATTTCGGTTGGTCTAAGTCTGTCTCCCAAGGATGTATATAGATCAAAGCAGGATTTCCACCGATGTTTATCCTTCCAATCGCCCATTTGATATACCAATAAGGTAAAAATCTCAAATAGGCGCCGCCGCCGAAGGCTAAATTCCTCCGGCCAAGTCTTACTGTGGAAGGAGGGAACTCAAAGAGGCTGCCTTTCACCCGGTAAGGAAATCTGGGAGCATCGATGATGCCGTAGCGCGGATGTCTGACCGGAAAAATGCTGGAGTCATACTTCAACCCTTGGGATACCAGAACGTCCAAAGCCCACAGCGATTCTCTAATGATCGAAAAGCTGGCTGCTCTGTGCCCAACGATGTCCTTGCCAGTTATATCCTTAAGCACCTTCATAGATCTCTCAAGGTCCTCGGTGAATTCATCCCTTGTCTGTTTATAGACCAATTTGTGGTAGAACCCATGAGTTGCTATCTCATGTCCCCCTTCGTCTATCTCCTGAACGATCTCTGGAAACCTCTCACCTACATAGCCAAGAATAAAGAAGGTAGCTTTTGTCTTAGCTTCTCGCAGAATTTGTAATACTCTTCTGGTGTTAACAACGACTCGGCTTTCGTATCTTTCCCATTCCCCCGGCTTTATAATATCCTCTAAATCACAGATATGATACCAATCTTCAACATCAACGGTCAATGCATTTATCATTGAAGGGTTACCTTGTCCTCTATGAGTTCTCCATAAACTTTAGAGATACGATTGACCATCTCTTGGCTGGAAAACTTAGAACCTACCCACCTAAAGGCCGCCTCTCCCATTTGCTTGCGCAAGGTTTCATTTTTTAACAATTTGGCTATAGCCGCAGCCAAGGCTTCCTCATCGCCAGGCTTAACCAATATACCAGTTACACCATCATCAACTATATCTGGAATGCCGCCAACTTTAGTAGCCACCACAGGCTTGGCCAAGGCCTGGGCCTCTAGTAATACCCTGCCCATGCCTTCGTAAAAAGAGGACAACACCGCTACATCGAATATAGATGTTATCTGCTCTATATCTCTACGGAAGCCAGCAAATATACATCTTTCATGGATCCCCAGTTCTTCAGAAAGATTTTCAAGCTTCTGCCTTAATGGTCCATCGCCTACAATCATAAATTTCACATTCAAGACTTCTTTAGCAATCCTTGCAGCCGCCTGCAGAAAGGTCCTGTATCCCTTGCCAGGAACAAGCCTTGCCACTGTGCCTACAACTAGCTCATCTGGTTTTATACCAAACGCTTGCTTTTTTCTATTAACACCGAATCTCTCTCTAAACTTCTCTATTTCTATGCCGCTATAGATAGTTATAAATTTATCGGGGCGGGCTATTCTTGCCTTTATAAATTCCTCTTTCAAAGGGTGAGAGATAGTGATTATTCTATCAGCCAATAATGCTGCCAATTTCTCCAAATAAAGATAGAATTTTCTTTGTAGTCTACTTAAATTGGGATAGAGGAACACACAGCTATGCTGAGTATGAATAATAACAGGTACCCGGCAACATCTGGCGGCAATACGCCCCAGTATCCCTGCCTTGGAATTGTGAGTATGGACTATATGAAATCTCTCTTTTCTCATAAGGCAGATTAACTCAAAAAATGCCAAGGTATCCTTAAAGACATTCAACTCATTGGCCAGGTATCTTATAGCCTCAACCCTCAAATTCTTCTTCTTGGCCTCTTCGAGGAGAGGGCCTCCTTCTCCACAAGCCAGAACAACTTCAAATCGGGCCCTATCAAGCC
>JAUWHM010000013.1 GCA_030605915.1 Nitrospirota bacterium
GGCAACGAGAGGGTGAATACCTTAATTATTTTAGGCCAGATAAAGACTAAGGTGGGGGAGGAATTTTCTGGCCGGGTGATTCGGGAGGATGTGAAGAGGCTTTATGATTTAGGCTACTTCTCTGACATCAAAGTAAAAGCGGATCCCTATAAAGAAGGGATGAAGGTGACCTTCATTGTTGAAGAAGAGTTCCTGATTAAGGAGATAAACTTAGAGGGCGAGAGGGCTCTCAAAGAGGAAACCCTGAGGGAGATCATGACGCTTGGCCGGGGAGATGTCTTCAATGAGCGCCTCCTTAAAGAGGATGTGGAAAAGCTCACTTCTTTATACCATGAAAAGGGATATCATTTAGCTCAGGTTAGAACTGAGGTTAAGAGATTAGAAGAGGAAAGAGAGGTTGAAATTACTTTCCTCGTTGAGGAGGGAACGGCGGTAAGGATTAAGGAAATCGAGATAGAGGGCAACCACTCTTTCCCCGATAAGAGAATAAAGAAGATAATGGTCAGTCGCGTGGATAGATTGTTCAGGCGGGGTATATTTAAGGAGGATGTCCTTCAAGATGACCTGGGAAGAATCATCTCCTTTTACCAGAATCAGGGTTTCCTCAAAGCTGAGATTGTAGGCACCGAGAAGCGTCTGGATGAAAGTGGAAGGTTGATCTACCTCAGGCTAAAGATTGAGGAAGGGCCCCAATTCAGAGTGGGAAGGATTGGAATAGAGGGAAATGTTCTCTTCACAACGCAGCAGATAAGGAATGAATTGAAGATGGTGGAAGATAGCATCTACAGCCCGGATGACCTGAAGCAGGAGGTGCGGAGAATTGAGGTTTATTATGCCGAGAGAGGTTATATATTTGCTCGGGTAGAGCCGACCACTGATATAAGGGAGGAAGATAAAAGGGTTAATGTCATATATAAGATAGGAGAGGGGCAATTGGCCTACATTGAGAGGATAGAGGTGGCTGGCAATGTGAAGACACAGGATAAGGTCATTAGACGGGAGATTATGATTAAGCCGGGGGATGTCTTCGATGGCCGAAAGATTGATCGCAGCCGACAGAAGATCTACAACCTCGCCTACTTTGAAGAAGTAACTTACTATACTACGCCCGGGACTCGGCCCCATAAGAAGAATCTTGTATTTGAAGTAACGGAACGAAAGACGGGAGCTTTCATCTTCGGCTTTGGCTATAGCACAGTTGAGGACTTCATTGGTTTTGTGGAACTGAGTCAGGATAACTTTGATATTAAGAATCCCCCTACCTTCACCGGGGCTGGCCAGAAGATAAGGATAAGAGCTCAACTGGGAACTGAGAAGACGGAGTACGACCTCAGTTTCACCGAGCCCTGGCTAATGGACCGTCCCCTCTCCTTTGGCTTTGACCTCTATGATAGTACCCAGGAGTGGGCTGATTATGATGAAGGAAGAGCCGGAGGAAGGCTGCGGCTGGGCTATCCTCTGACGGAGATTATTCGAGGTTCTTTAGCTTACAAGTATGAGGATGTAGAAATATCTGATGTGGATGAAGATGCCTCCACTCTAATCAAGAGGGAGGAGGGAAGTTTTTCCACCAGCAGCCTCAAGCTGGGCCTGGTCAAGGATACCAGGGACAGTGCTATCGACCCCACCAGTGGCTATGAGAACAGTATCTCGGTTGAGCTGGCCGGAGGTATTTTAGGAGGAGATAGGGACCTGATAAAATATGTTGGGGAGACCAGCCAGTATTTTAAAACCTTTGAGAGATGGGAAAAATTAATCTTGAACCTCAGATTGAAAGGGGGACTGGTGGAGGAATACGCCGATACTGACTATGTTCCCATATACGAACGTTTCTATTTGGGAGGAGCTAATACCATAAGAGGATATTCTTATCGGGATATTGGACCCAAGGACGAAAGAGATGAACCAATCGGAGGAGAAGTCTTTATCTTGTTCAATGCTGAGTATACTTATCCATTGGTCAGGAATATAAAGGGAGCTCTCTTTTTCGATAGTGGTGCGGTCTGGGAGGATACCGGGCATCTAAACTCCAGCGACCTGAAATCTGGAGTGGGGATAGGGGTGAGAATGCTTCTTCCCATCGGCCCCATCCGTTTAGACTATGGCTATGGTATAGATAGACATGCGGGGCGTGTTCATTTCACAGGAGGATGGAGGTTTTAAGGGAGGAAATAATGATTATTACAAGAGGAATAGTGAGAATTGCCGTATTTAGTCTCATAGCAATAAGCCTCGGCTTAGTCTATCGGGCAGAGGCAGGGGATATCTTGAAGGTTGGCTATGTAGATATAGGCGCAGTTATAGATAGATATGCTAAGACAGAGGAGTTAGAGAAAGCTTTAGAGAAAGAACAGCAGACTAAGCAAAAAGAGATAGCTAAGCTGGCTAAGGTGATAGAGAAACTGGAGAGAGAGCTAAAAACAAAGGCTCCTGGATTAAAGGAAAAGGAGCGCAAACGCCGGGCCGAGATTATTGAAGGGAAGAAGGAGGGGTGGAGGAGGCTGTTCCGGGAATACGACCTGGAGATAAAGAGTAAGGTCTATGAGCAGCAGAGGGGATTAATCAAGGAAATTCAAGAGGCAGTTCACTCCTATGGCAAAGAGAAGGGTTACACTTTCATCCTCGATTCCAGACAGGTTATTTATGGCTTAAAAGGACTGGATGTAACCAAGGAGATTGTAAAGCTGCTTAATAAGAAGGAAAAACCATCAAATTAAAAAAAGCAACCACAGAGAGCACAGAGGGAGCAGAGGAAAAAAATGAGAGAGATTTTTAAAACGATAAAAGAATACTTTATTTTATTACTTGGCACAGGATTATTTACCTATGGCTTATTTAGTTTTGATAGCGGGCGTCATAGTGGCGTACGTGGGTTTATAATACGAGTTGATGCTTTTCCTGTATCAACTTTTTACTACTATAGTCTTTCAAGTTTAATTTTATTAACTATAGGAGTTATTTTTATAGTTATAGGGCTATTAAAAATGAGAAAAAAGGATGAAAGTTAGCCAAAAATAGGCTTGAACTTCTTAAGAGCCAAAACGATGTCCTCTGTGGTTAAGGTTTTCTTGCCGGGGAGAGGGAGCGATGGATTGTCAGAAGACAATTAGGAAAGAAGTAAGTTATACCGGAGTTGGCCTCCATACGGGCACTAAGACCACTGTTACTTTCAAACCTGCTCCCGCCGGTAGTGGAGTGAACTTCGTTCGAGTTGACCTCCCTGAGAAACCCAGGATAAGAGTAGACATCTCCCTGGCCAGGGAAGCTCCTCGACGGACTATCTTGAAGGATGGCCAGGTTGAAGTGCATACGGTGGAGCATATCCTGGCGGCTTTAGCTGGCCTGGGATTAGATAACCTCCTTATGGAAGTAGATGCCAACGAGGTTCCAGAGATAGATGGTAGTTCAGGACCATTCGTTGAGATGCTCAAGGGAGCCGGGATAATTGAACAGGGAGAGGAAAAGAGGTATGGCTGGCTAAATGAACCAATCTGGATTTCAGGGCAAGGTGCTTACATTGCTGCCTTCCCTTCCAACGAGCAGAGAATCTCCTTCACTATTGATTACGACCATCCTCACCTTAAAACACAATTTGCCTCTTTCCATATAACAGATGAAATCTTTGAGAAGGAGATTGCCCCGGCCAGAACCTTCTGCCTGGAACGGGAAGCCAAGGCTCTGCAGGCTCAGGGACTGGGTAAGGGGGCCACCTTTGAGAATACCGTAGTAATAGGGGACAGTGGAATTGTCAAGGGCAGATTAAGATTTGAGGATGAGTTCGTCCGCCATAAGATCTTAGATTTAATGGGTGACCTGTTTCTCTTGACTTACCCCCTTAAGGCTGAGGTCATAGCCATCAAATCTGGCCACGCCCTGAACATCAAATTAGTCCAGAAGATTCACGAAAAAGTGCTCCCCTTTCAGGGAGCGAAGGAGGCTATGAAGACCAGCGAACTCCCCGACCAGATCTTGGATATCAATGACATCCAGAAGATTCTCCCTCATCGCTATCCATTCCTCTTGGTTGACAGGATTGTAGAGATAGAAGAGGGCAGAAGAATCGTTGGAGTCAAGAATGTGACCTTCAACGAACCTTTCTTCCCGGGGCACTTCCCGCAGAGGCCGATCATGCCTGGGGTTCTAATCATTGAGGCTATGGCCCAGACGGCGGGAGTGCTTATGCTGAAGAGGGAAGGCAACTTAGGTAAATTAGCTTACCTTGCCGCCATTGACAAGGTTAAGTTACGCAGACCAGTCCTTCCTGGCGATCAGTTGAGACTGGAGGTGGAGGTTCGTAGACTCCATCAGAAGACTGGTAAAGTTCAGACTAAGGCCTTGGTGGAAGGCAAGGTAGTAGCTGAGGCGGAAATGGTCTTTTCCCTGATAGAGGCCTGATGATTCACCCGACAGCCATTATTCATCCCAGAGCAAAGCTTGCTGAAGATGTAGAGGTGGGTCCATATAGTTCCATTGGTGAGAATGTGACCATTGGCCGAGGCACGAGGATGGCCGGGCAGGCTTTCATTAATGGCTGGACCAGGATTGGGGAGAGTAACAGGATCTTCCCGGGAGTGGTAATTGGGACTGAACCGCAGGACCTCAAATTTAAGGAAGAGAAGTCCTTCTTAGAAATAGGTGATAATAATGTCATCCGGGAGTACGTTACCATCAATCGGGGAACAGCCGGTGGTGGAGGGAGAACCACCATTGGGAATAACTGCCTCCTCATGGCTTGCACCCATATCGCCCATGATTGCCATATCGGCAGCTCAGTGGTCATGTCGAATTTAACTACCTTAGGAGGACATGTAACCATCGAGGATGAAGTCTGGATAGGAGGACTGGTTGGCATTCATCACTTCGTCAGTATAGGAAGATTGGCCTTTTTAGGAGGTTACTCAAAGGTAGTCAAGGATGTTCCACCTTTTGTGTTAGCCGACGGACAGCCAGCTGAGGTGCGGGGCCTGAATGTAATTGGTCTGAGAAGAGCGAAGTTTTCCAGTGAGAAGATGTCCATTTTAAAGAAGGCTCATCAGATTCTTTACCGTTCCCAGCTTAATACCTCTCAAGCTATAGCTAAGATAGAGGAGGAGATGGAACCGATAGAGGAAGTCCAGCACCTGATTGAATTTATTAAGCGCAGTAGCAAGGGCAGAAAAGGAAGGGCCGCAGAAGTCTAGGAGGTTGAAGAGAAATGGAGAAACTTGGCCTCATTGCTGGAAGTGGTCGCCTGCCTCTCATCTTCGCCCGGGAAGCTAAGCGGGAGGTAGATATTGCTACCGTAGCCCTTTCCGGATATACTTCACCTGAGGT
>JAUWHM010000058.1 GCA_030605915.1 Nitrospirota bacterium
AAGATTAGGAAAGGAGGGTAATGAGAATGTTAGAATTTGAGGATGAACTGGACTATGAGGCTGATATAAAGGTTATTGGAGTAGGAGGAGGAGGGTCGAATGCCGTTGACCATATGGTGGAGGCCGGGCTTGCGGGCATCGACTTTATTGCTGTCAACACGGATACGCAAGCTCTAAGGAAGAGCATCTCTCCTCAGAAGATACAGATTGGTCGAAGGCTAACCAAGGGCTTGGGTTCAGGGGCCAATCCGGAGACTGGACGCAAAGCGGCTGCGGAGAATCGGGAGGAGATTGCCGGAGCTTTAGACGGGGCAGATTTAGTCTTCATTACTGCTGGATTGGGGGGAGGAACTGGAACCGGAGCTAGCCCGGTAATTGCTGAGATGGCCGAGGAAGTTGGGGCATTGACGGTAGCTGTTGTTACCAGGCCTTTCCTTTTTGAAGGTCGAAAGCGTAGCCTCCGGGCAGAATCTGGCCTGAAGGAATTGGAGGACAAGGTTAATGCCCTGATCTGCATTCCTAATCAGAAGCTCTTCAGTTTGGCTGGGAGGGAGACCTCCTTCTTAGATGCTTTCAAGATGGCCGATAACATTCTACTTCAGGGGATTAAATCTATTTCAGACCTCATCACCGTTCCCGGATTGATAAATTTGGACTTAGCCGATGTGAGAACGATCATCGCTGAGGCGGGAGGGACCCTGTTGGGAGTGGGTTTTGGAAGGGGAGTGGATCGGGCCAGGGAAGCAACCCAGGGAGCTATTAGCTGTCCACTGTTGGAGAAGGTAGATATAGCCGGAGCCAAAGGAGTATTAATTAACGTCAGCGGTGGAGCTGATCTTCACCTGAAGGATGTGGATGAAGTAACGGCCGCTATTTACGAAATGGTTGATGCTAATGCCAATATCATCTTTGGGGCAGTCATTGACCAATCTCTAAAGGGCGAGATGAGGGTAACGGTTTTGGCTACTGGCCTTAGAGATGGCCCCGAGGAACAGCTCAGCCTTAAACTGGACAGCCCTGCAGAGTTGCCCCGGGTGGAGGCAGCGGCGCAGTCAAGGTCTACCCTATTCAGGAGGAAGAGACGAAAGAGGGTGGCCGCCCCGGAAGGATTTATTGAGGAACCATCTTTGAACGATGAGTTGGATATTCCCACATTTATCAGGTGGGGGAAGTGATGGAGGAGAAAATGGAAGTAGAAAAGATTTGCTGGAGGGAGAGAGAGGGGATAAGATACCTCATCTTTCCCCGGTTTGAGGAGACCGGCCTCCTCATCCACGCCTTTACCTCGCGTCCACTTGACCTCGGGTTCGGGAGACGGCCGAGGGAAGAGATTCTCAGGAACAGGAAGCGGATATGCCAGATTTTAGGGGTAAACTTTCTCTATTTGACATCTGGGGAGCAGGTTCACCGAGCTGAGGTGAGCACTGTCGGCCGGGAGGATAAAGGAAGGGGAGCTTTGCTCCAGGAAGGGGCCATTCCCAGGGTGGATGGCTCAGTCAGCAATGTGCCTGAGGTTCCTTTAGTCCTCTTCACGGCAGACTGTGTTCCTCTGTTCTTCCTCGACCCGGTTAAAAGGGCTATCGGCCTTGCCCATGCTGGCTGGAGAGGGACGCTGGCCAAGGCAGCCGGGAAGGTAGTGAGCCAGATGAGGGAAGCATATGGGACAAGACCAGGGAATCTTCTGGTTGCTTTAGGACCTTCCATCGGCCCCTGCTGCTACCAGGTGGGGGAAGAAGTGATTAGCCTTTTCCATCATCGTTTTTCTGATGGCCGGAGATTGAATCTCTGGGAGGCTAACCGGGAGGAGTTACTCAGTGAAGGTATCAAAGAGGAGAACATCGTTAACGCCGGGATGTGCACCAGTTGCCACAGTGACATTTTCTTTTCCGAGCGCCGGGATGGCTCCCCCACCGGGCGCATGATGGCTCTTCTCATGCTCAAGCCAGAAGTTTGACTTTCTAATTAAGCTGTGGTATACTCAACGGGAGGGAAAAAGATGAGGAAGGTTAGCTTTATTCTACTCGGAGTAGCTACTCTCTTAGTTTCCTGTCTCCCTACTCAGGTGGCTCGGAAGGAGATGAAAGTGGGAATCCGAGCCAACGAAGTCCTAGCAGAAACCATATCTGGAGCAGAGGAGGCTAAGCCAGCCGAATATAGGATTGGCATTGAGGATATTCTGGATATCTCTATCTGGGAGGTTCCTGAACTTTCCAAGAAGGTTACTGTCCGTCCCGATGGAAAGCTCTCTTTCCCTCTAATAGGTGATATCCAGGCACAGGGCCGAACCCTTAAGGAGGTGGATGACGAGATCACGGAGAAATTGACTGTCTATGTGAGAGAACCACAGGTTTCAGTAATAATAGATAAGTTTGGAGGAAAGAAGATTTTAGTTCTGGGTGAGATAAAAACTCCTGGCGCCTATACTTTTACCGGAACGATTAATGTAATGGAGATCATCTCACGAGCCGGTGGATATACGGAAGATGCAGTGCTCAAAAGCACAAAGGTGATCAGAGGAAGTCTCAAGGAGCCAATGGTTATATCGATAAATGCGGAGAGGCTCTTCTTTAAGGGAGACCTCAGGCAGAACATAGCCTTATTGCCAGGAGACATTGTCTATGTTCCCAAGAGGTTCATTGCCAATGTTAACTACTGGATCAGGCAATTCACTCCAGCCTTGACCAACATTTTGAGCTACGAACAGGTTGAAACGTTTTTAACAGATTAAAGGAGGTTAAAACTTGCCACAGTATGAAATGAATTTAAGCGATTATGTCAGGATTATACGGAAGAGATTATGGATTATTCTTTTGGCATTCGCCATCTCGTTTGGCTCTGCCTGGTTCTGGGGCTGGCGACAACCAGACATTTATCGGGCCGAAGCTGAGGTTAAGGTCTCGCAGAGCCCAAGCCCCGTAGGGGGGTATGCCTCCTGGGCTTATGGCGATCCCATGGAGAGTGAGGTCAGGGTGGTTACTGGAAGAGAAGTTATGGAGCGGGCCGCTGTTACGCTGGGCTGGGTAGGTAAAGCTCTTCGGGAGATAGCCGATGAAGAAGGCTGGGGCACGATTGACGATAAAGAGATAACGGATAAGTGGAAGATTAGCCAGGTGGTCAGCCTGACTGCGGAGAAGTTCGGATTGGATGAAGAAGATTCCCGAAGACTAAATGAGCATCTCAGTCTGGTAGTTAACCGGTTGCCGGGGGTCTCTGCCACCCGAGTGGAGAGGACCAGTATAATCAGAATTACTTGTTCTTCGCTTATTCCATTGGAAGCCGCCAGGATAGCGAATGTGGTGGCTGAGGCTTACCGGGAGGTAGATTATCGGTCCAAGAACGAGCAGATCCTTGGCCTTCTCAAACAGGTTAATGAGGACCTTGTCCGGGCGGAGGAGAGATTGAGGGAAGCGGGGAAGAAATCGGAAGCTTTTAAGACGAAACATGAGGTAAGCGACCTAAGGGGGCAGATCGCCGCTAAGTTGAGGACAGTGACCAAGATAGAACTGGAGCGGGATGACCTGAGAAGGCAGCGGGCAGAGATTGAGAAGGTGGTAGCCCGGGCCAACGACGAGCCAGATAAATTGGAAGAGATCCTGGCAGAGTCAGCGGTACTCGATAAGGTTCCAACCGTTCCCCCTCTTAAGAGGGAGATATCCAGGCTGAAGGTTCAGTTATCTATGCTCCTGAAGAAGTTCACCGAGCTTCATCCAGAGGTGAGAAAGACCGGTAGGAAGATCCGCTCCACTCAGGAACAGATAGTCCAAGAACTTGATGCCAGGATTGAGGCTCTGAAAGGAGAAGAGACTGGCTTGGAGGAAAAGCTCGCCAAATACCGGCAGGAGTTTGAATCATTGGTAGCTATTGAGGAAGAATACAGCACCTTAAGCCGGGGAAAAAGGGAAGCTGAAGCGGCCAGGGCAGGGCTAATAACTAAACAGA
>JAUWHM010000121.1 GCA_030605915.1 Nitrospirota bacterium
GTTAGCTTATATTTTTAATCCGGCATTAGACGAAATTGAACTTCTGAAAGAGATAGTTTATCGGTTAGGTGTAAAAGAACATTTACCCAAAGAAAAAGTTGAGGTTCTAAGAGTTTTAAAGAGACTTTTGGAACAAAATACTAACGACCAGAAAAGGACGGTAATACTTATTGATGAAGCACATACGATTGATAATGCCCATACATTTGAAGAATTAAGATTGCTTTTGAATTTTCAAGCACAGGATATGTTCCTTTTAACATTGGTGATAGTCGGCCAACCGGAACTTAGAGACAAAATTAACCAGATAAAACAATTACAACAACGCATAGCTATCAACTATTATCTTGATACTTTCGACTTACAGCATACACGGAACTATATATTACATCGTCTTAAAGTAGCTGGTGCTGGTGAGCAGATGATATTTACTGACGCTGCGCTCGAGTCTGTTTATGAATGTTCAGGTGGTATACCTCGTCGCATTAATCATATCGCCGACCTATCATTGGTGGTAGCCTGTAGTAGGGGTTTAACACAGATAGATAAAGAAATTATTCACGAAGTTAGTAGCGACCTAGAAATATAAAAAAATATATCGCTGCCAGTAGGCAAAACTCCCCTCTAACTTTCCCTGTAATAGGATAACATAGATACACAATCCCTATGTTCCCTAAACCCCTGCTCAGCGACAAAAATCTCCTCGCTGAGCAAAATTCTCACTCCCCAGAGACAAAATCTGCCCCGTAGAGCCAATGGCCAAAAATTCCCTTGTAAAATGGGCAAATCTGCGTTATCATACTGCTAAAGGAGAGCAGTCATTGAAGGCCAGGAGGGTAACACCCACCTTATCTTGATCAGTGACCTCAAAAAGACTACCGTCAAGGTCATCAGCGACAAACCCAAACCGGCTTGAACATCAGGTTGTGCCCAACGAGTTGGACAGACCAACGCCGGCAGATATCTATTTCTCGTGGCGCAACCCAAAAAGGGAGGTCTGGTAAGAGTCATCACCGCCCGAGATATGTCACAGAGCGACAGAAGACTCTACCACATCGAAGCACTGAAACATCTGGCGGCCATCAAAGGCATTGGCTACCTAACCCTGGTCAGAATGTGGGTTGTAGAGAGACTTAACGAGGAAAACCAGGCACAAAGAATCCGTTGTTCATCGGTAAAATAGTTTAACCAAGTGGATCTGCGTCCTATTAATTTATGATGGGGAAAGGGCCGGGAAGGGATACAGTTGCTGCTATTTCTACTCCCTTAGGTGAAGGGGGGATTGGTATCGTCCGCTTAAGTGGACCTCAATCCTTAGCCATTGCTGACCGGATATTCCAAGGGAAGGATGGAATAAAGCCTTCCCAGTCCCCAACCCACACCCTGCACTATGGTCATATAACCCAGAATGGAGAGATAATTGATGAGGTCCTCCTCACGGTGATGAGAGCTCCTCGCACTTATACCCGGGAAGACATTGTAGAAATTAACTGCCATGGAGGGATAGTGCCCTTAGGGAGGGTCTTAGATTTGACCCTTAAAAAGGGGGCCTGTTTATCCGAGCCAGGCGAGTTCACCAAGAGAGCTTTCCTCAATGGCCGAATAGATTTAGCCCAGGCAGAGGCAGTTATAGATGTTATCAGAGCCAAGACCCGTCTCAGCCTGAAAGCAGCCGTGTCCCAATTAAGTGGCCATTTTTCACGGGAGGTGGAGGATTTACGAAACTTATTAGTGAATATCTTAGCTAAAGTGGAGGCAAATGCCGATTTTCCAGAAGAGGATGCGGTGAAACGCGGTGAAACACCGCAAAGCACGGTGAAACAGTGCCGATTCTCAGGCAGTGCCGATTCTCAGGCAGTGCCGTTCGCTTGCAGCACTCTTACGTGTCACACGGAGAAACAGTGCCCGAAGGGCAGGCAGCACTGGCCAAAGGCCGGTGTTGGGAGCCTGAATTGGCAGGACATAAGACGGGAGCTTGTGCCGATAGTGGATGATTTAAGCAAGCTCATAGCCACAGCTAAAAGTGGGAAGCTCCTGCGGGAAGGAATAAGAGCGGCCATTTCCGGAAAGCCCAATGTGGGAAAATCCAGCCTCTTCAATGCCCTTTTAGGGGAGAATCGGACCATTGTCACTGCCGTTCCGGGGACGACCAGGGATGTTATTGAGGAAACAGTAAACATAAAAGGCATCCCCCTTAACCTGGCGGATACAGCTGGGCTGAGGAAGGCTGAAGGAGAGATAGAGAAAGAAAGTGTGACCAGGAGTCGGCACTCGATGGGAGAGGCTGATCTCATTCTCCTCACCCTGGATGGATCTGGGACATTATCCCAGGAGGATAGGGCCATCATGGAAGAACTGAAGGATAGGACGGCCATCTTAGTCATCAATAAGAAGGACCTTCCCCAAAGGATAGATATAAAGGAAGTAAAAGAGGCTCTGCCTGATAAGAGGATAGTCAGAATTTCAGCTACCCGTAAGACTGGTCTTCTCGAGTTGAGGCAAGCGGTAGCAGATATGTTCTGGCAGGGAGAGGTTCTTTCCCCGGAAACAGCTTTGGTGACCAATGCCCGGCATAAGGATGCTCTCCTTAAGGCTAAGGAGAGCCTGCAAAATTGTAGGGACAGTCTTCAGTCTCAAGTGCCCCTTGAATTTATTGCCCTGGATCTGAGGGCCTCTATCAATAGTTTAGGGGAGATAGTAGGAGAAACGGCTACTGAGGACATCCTTAACCGGATCTTCTCCCAGTTCTGCATTGGGAAGTAAAGGATGGACGGTGAGTTAGAGAGATTGCTTAAGGAAGGGGCAGAAAGGATGGGGGCTCCCTTAACGGAGGGTAAGGCTGAAAAGATTTTCCTCTACCTAAAGGAGCTCATTCAGTGGAATGAAAGAATTAATCTTACTTCCACCAGTGACCAGCGCCAACTCCTGCTAAAGCATTTCATCGATTCCCTAACATGTATCCCCCTGCTCCCTACCCATTCTCAGCTTCGCCTCATTGATGTGGGAACTGGAGCAGGATTTCCTGGAGTGGTCCTCAAAATATATCGGCCAGACATAGATTTGGCTCTGTTGGATTCATCCGAGAAGAGATGTGCTTTTCTTGACCACCTGATCAAGAAGTTAGGGCTTAACAAGACAAAGGTGTTGAGAGGAAGGGCCGAGGACTATGGAAGGGAACCTGAGCATAGAGAGAGTTATGATGTGGCCGTCTCCCGGGCAGTGGCTCATTTAAGAGTTTTAACGGAATACTGCCTTCCTTTTTTAAGGATAGGAGGAGTCTTTATCTCGCAAAAAGGTCCAAAGGGTGGACAGGAAATGGTGGGGGCCGCAGGGGCTATCCAAGTGCTGGGAGGAAAGGTTAAAGAGGCCAAGAAAATAATCCTTCCTGGCGTGGAAGAGAATCGTCTGCTTATCTGTATCTCAAAAGTGAACCCTACTCCTCAACATTACCCTCGCCGGTGTGGTATCCCTAAGAAAAGACCAATAGTCAAAAAAGGGTTGACAGAGATGGGAGGCAGGGTATAATGTTTCATGTGGAACGTTGTGGAAATTTTTACTCAATTATGGTATACTATCAAGGAACTCATAGGAGAAAGTTTGATGGGTAAAGTCTTTGCTATCGTTAATCAGAAAGGGGGAGTGGGGAAGACAACCACGGCGGTTAATTTAGCTGCCTGTCTTGCGGCGCAGCAGAAGAAGACTTTGCTCATTGATATTGACCCTCAAGGAAATGCTACCAGCGGTCTGGGGGTGGATAAGGGTAGCGTCGAGCACAGCATCTATGAGATCCTCCTTAACCACCACCCTATGGAAAATTTGACTCTGTCCACACAACTTCCCTGCCTGGATTTAATCCCTTCCAACCGAGAACTCACCGGGGCAGAGGTGGAGTTGGTAGATGTTGAGGATAGAGAGAGCCGATTGAGGTTTGCCCTGGAGAAAATTAAGGGTGGCTATGAATTTATCATAATAGATTGCCCTCCCTCATTGGGACTGCTTACCGTGAATAGCCTTGCGGCGGCCAACGCGGTCATTGTTCCCATCCAATGCGAGTACTATGCTTTGGAGGGCATGAGCCAGGTTTTAGAAATAATCAGGCTGGTGAAGAGAAATCTCAACCCTTATCTAAAAGTGGGAGGCATCCTTTTAACCATGGCCGATGGAAGGATAAGCCTATCCGGGCAGGTGGCGGATGAGGTGAGGAGATTTTTTGGGGATAAGGTCTACCAAACGATAATTCCCCGAAATGTTCGGTTGAGCGAGGCTCCTGGATTTGGAAAACCGATTATTCTTTACGATGGTTACTGCCTGGGAGCCGAAGCATATCGGCAATTTGCAAAGGAGGTTATGAATAGTGGACACGTCTACGGGTGCTGATAAGCGCAGGAGAGTTTTGGGGAAGGGCCTGGAGGCTTTGATTCCCGAAGTTAAAACGGAGGACACGTCTACGAGTGCTGACAAGCGAAAGACACCAGGCGAACTCGCCATAGATGAAATCAGGCCGAATCGCTATCAGCCAAGGCAGGATTTCAGCAGTTTAGAGGAGCTTGTGTCTTCCGTCAAGGAGAAGGGAGTGGTCCAACCAATCTTAGTCAGAGCCTCTGATGACGGCTATGAACTGATTGCCGGAGAGAGAAGATGGCGAGCCGCTAAGGAGGCTGGATTGACCACCATTCCAGCCATTGTCAGGGACATCTCAGAGAGGGAAATGCTGGAGGTGTCTTTAGTTGAGAACATCCAGAGGGAAGACCTGAATCCAATAGAGGAGGCGAGGGGTCTGCGCTTCCTTATGGATGAATTCAATCTCACTCAGGAGGTGTTAGCCCGGCGTTTGGGGCGGGAGCGCTCAACCGTGGCCAATACCCTTCGCCTCTTAAAGCTCCCTCAGGAAGTGCAAGAAGATGTTTCCCGAGGGAGAGTCTCGGCTGGCCATGCTCGGGCCCTCCTCGCTCTTCCGAGCCAGAGGGAGCAGAAGAAGCTCTGCGCCAGAATCATCGGCCAAGGTCTATCAGTGCGGGAGACGGAGAGATTGGTTGAGAGGATGAAGTCAGTTCTCCCAAGAAAAGGTCTTCCCGCGACCAGTCGTGATCCCCAAATTGCGGCCCTGGAGGCAGACCTGCGGCGGCGCTTTGGGACGAAGGTAGAGGTAAAAGCAAGAAACGGGGCGGGGAGGATTATCATAGAATACTATTCACAAGAGGACTTGGGGAGAATCATTGAAACTTTGGGATTGTAAAGTTCCGTGTGTCCCTTCGCTTCAGCGTCGGCACACTCCACGCGTAGCAAGGAGAGCCAAAAACATATTATACGAGGAGATGTTAAAATGGACTTATCGAAAGAGGAGACAGAAGCGAGAAAAACCCTAGCCGACACTTTAGGCCAACCAAATAAAATCACTTCAAAAAACTTGGCCCGTGCAGATGAACTTGGAACAGCTCTTAGTTTCCAATCTGGCATCCCTGTATTTAAGCGTACTCTTCAACTCTTCCGAGACCTTTCTAAATGCACTCTAGATAAGCTTCCTCTGGAAACGCTACGGCAGTTGAAGCAATCTGCTGACCGTGCAGTCCAAAATTTTAACCAAATCAAAGAATTTAATCCTGTGCCACTCAAGGGAACCCTGCACAAGCCCAGGACCAGCTCATAAATAGCGTGGCAAGTCAATATCACAATCAGTTCACGCTTATTGCACCGACCATCGCATATTCTGTGCGGAAAGGCACTGATTTTGCTCGATTAGAGGAGGAGGCAAGCGTCGTAGTTTAAGAATATGAAGGCAATGGCAGCGCAACAAGAAGGATCGCAGAAGGCATCACAGGAGGAAATGCAGAACATACTTGATAAGGTGCGACAAGCTGCTGCCGAAGTTGGGGTTGCCCAGCATGCTATTCATTTCAAGGGGCAGGCGGATTCGCATCATCAGTCCAGCAAGCTTTGGCTACGGGCCACCTGTGCGGCCGGCCTGGTGACGTTTCTTTTTACAGTGTTCAGCGGGCCTCTCTATATTAAGCTGTTTGGAGTGCCTTCAAATCTCTACGAAACCATCCAGATGGCCACATCTCGACTGCTGGCATTTTCCGTCCTTCTTGCGGAAGTTAGTCCATGGCCTTTAATATTATGAAATAAAATAGGAGTTAACTGGAGGAGGGGAATAGATGAAGCCAAATAGTCAAGTTTTAGATTTGTCCGTTGATTTACAAAAAGAATCTTATGATTGGAGGAAAGACGTTATCACTAACAAGGCTAAGTTCATAGAGGAGATAGAAAAGATTTTAAATAATGGGGATATCTCTTGGCTAAAAAGAGAAATACATTCTATCAAAGCTATCTTTGCGTATCCGAGAAATGATAAAATAGGTTTACTTAATATTGATGGAAATGGCGATACAGCCATTCTGAAGAAGGGCCCCTTAATGGAAGAAATAAAGCAAATAGAAGAAGCTCATACTATAGAAAGGGCAAAATACTATTTAGAGCGTCTTAAAAAGGGAATTAACGAAATTAGGACAAGCAAAATCAACGACATAAACTTAAATAGGTGGAAAGAATATACCGATGTAATTACGGATAGCCTGTGGGTTTTAGATAAGAGAGATGCCTCTGGTGCCCACCTCGGTTGGTATTGGGGCAATTTTATCCCCCAGATCCCTCATCAACTGATGTTACGCTACACAAAGAAGGGAGAATGGGTCATCGACCCTTTCGTGGGCAGCGGCACAACTTTAATAGAGTCTAGACAGTTAGGACGTAATGGCCTTGGGGTAGAGCTCAATCCAACTGTTGCCAATGAAGCAAAAAAGCTAATAAAAAAAGAGAGAAATATTCACAGCGTAATTACCGAAGTAATTACTCATGATGCAAGGACAGTGGACCTTAAAAATTATTTAGATAAATATGGAGTAAAGAAAGTTCAATTATTAATAATGCATCCTCCATACTATGATATAATTAAATTTAGTAGAACTAAAGAAGACCTATCCTGCGCGCCCAACGTAGAAACTTTTGTAAAAATGTTTGGCGAAGTCTTTGATAACATAGAGTCATTTTTAGAAGGAGGAAGATATTTAGGGATTGTTATCGGAGATAAATATTCAAAAGGAGAGTGGATGCCTTTAGGATTTTATATTATGCAAGAAGTTTTGAAGAGAAATTATTTATTAAAGGGTATAATTGTGAAGAACTTTGAGGAAACGAGGGCTAAAAGGAATCAAAAGGAACTATGGCGATATCGAGCTTTGGTAGGCGGTTTTTATATTTTTAAACATGAGTATATTTTGTTATTCAAGAAGGGGGCTAAAAAACTATGACTACGCACGTCTTTATCGTAAATGAAAGTACCTTCCCGGCACACCTCGAATATATGTTTGCAGGCACAAGTTCGGGAGAACGAGATTGGAATATTGGGTTATTGGCTGATATTAAGAGGGTTAGAGCAGGTGATAAGGTGGTATTTTACTTTGAGGGTACCGGCTTTTATGGGATATTCAAAATTAAAGAGAATAAAGATGACGACGGTAAACAAATTATCTACTGGGATAAGGATAATTATTGTAACGGTAGATTGGGGAAGAAATTACTCTACAGAGTGTTAATTGAGCCGGATGAGGTTTATCCGAAACCGGTGAGCGAATGGGATGCGTTAGAAAAGCTCCCAGATAGCCCGCGGGATATAGTTTGGAGTCTCATTTACAGAAAACTGAAGGGCTTCCGCGGTTGCACGCCAGTAACTCCTAGAGAATCCAACAAATTACTGACCCTAATAAGGGAAACAAATGAGGGAGATTGTCTTAAGACCGACGGGGGCTTTACGTGGCAAAATGGATTGATTGTAGAAACATCTGACGAACCTTTCGAATATGATACGAGTAGGGCCGAGGTCGTTAATATTGAGCAAATCATTTACCAACATAGAAAAACTGAGACATATTTACAGGCCTACTTCACAGAAAACGCAGGGGTTCCGAAGTTCGACAACACCGTTTTTGCCCGAGTCTGCGGGAAGAGCAATGAAATACTCTGGCTCGGGAATGAGATCTTCTGCGGCGTAGGAATGCAAAAGATCGACGTCTTTACCATCACCAATGATTCGCCCAATAAGATGGTGAGGATAATCGAGTTAAAGACTGTGATAGACCTTGGACTTTGTAAACAGCTGGAAAGATATGTAAATTGGTGTTTAGATTACTTGAGCACTGAAGGCAACGGCGCTACGCCCCAGAACTTATATCCCACCATTGTATTACCCAAACCTCCTACGAGAGCCGAGGAAGCCAACGTTAAGAGGTTAGTTCAAGAATTGCTGCCCGGGTTTAACAGAGACTTCGGAAATAAATGCCAACCCGTAAGATATTTTGAATACGGTTTTGATGCAAATAGACACATCAGGTTTAACGAGAAGGAATATCCTTCATAGAGCGAAACTTGAATGGTAATTTTCCTAAAAGAACCCTATCTGGCTGATTGGAGGTTTCTAGGGTGACGGCACTGATTAATGGCTCGGTAATCTCGGCTTTGCTCATCCTCATCTGGACCTTGCATTCTTATAGAAGGAAGGTGGCCGAGAACAGGGAGCTTCGGGGAAGCAGAGCTAAGGTCAATGCCGACTTGAAGAAGGCTGAGGAGGTGCTGGATGCAGAAAAGGGGTGTCTGGGAACCTTGCTGGAGAACGTTAAGGCGGGGGTGATGGCCATTAACGGGGGATGGCGAGTAAGTGCCTTCAATGGGGAACTGAAGAGAATGTTCGGCACCGGGGGGAGGAAAGAAGTCCTGGGGAAAGATTTCCTTAAGATATTTCCTGACTTGGTTAAGGCGGGATTCGACAAGGGGCTCTTAGACTGTCTCCTGGAGCTTGCCGAGAAGGGAGGGAGCTATAAGAATTACGATGTGGCGGAGAAGGGAAAGATATATAATTATTCGATTTCCGTCCTTCGTGCCCGGAGGGGGCAGAGGGAGATCCAGAACCATCTCATCATCGTCCACGACATTAGTGAAAGGAAGCAGTTAGAGGAGGAAAGGGATCAATCCAGGAAGGCCTTAGAGGGAGCCAATCGACAGCTAAGAGAGAAGATAGGAGAGCTGGCCTCATCATATGAAGGGTCTCAGAAGACCTACTTCGATACTATTCGGGCTTTGGCTATGGCTATTGAGGCCCGAGATGCTTATACCCGGGGACATTCGGAGCGAATTACCCATTATGCCCTGGATATTGCTCAGGAAATGGGGCTGTCATCCGAGGAGACGAGGATAATCCAGTATGGTGGCCGCCTCCATGATATCGGCAAGATAGGAATACCGGACGCCATCTTGGGGAAGCCGGCAAGGTTAACCGTGGCTGAGATGGCCGAGATAAAGCTACACCCAGGCAAGGGAGCAGATATGCTGGAACCCATAGACTTCCTCAAGGAGGCTGTCCCTTCGGTTCGCCACCACCATGAGAGGTTCGATGGGAGAGGCTATCCACACAGTTTGGCTGAGGATAAAATTCCCCTCTTAGCTCGCATTTTAGCCATTGCCGATGCTTTCGATGCTATGACCTCAAAGCGACCTTATCGGGAGGCTCTTAGTCCGGAGGAGGCCATGGAAGAACTGAAGTCAAATATGGGTAAGCAGTTCGACCCAGAGGTGACCAGGGTATTTCTGAGAGTATTAGAGAAAGAGAAGTAAAAGTTCCGTGTATCCCTTCGCTCATTCTCGGCACGCTCCATGCAGAGCACAGAGCCATAATAGACATAGTCTTTGTTGGGAGCGTGCCTGCGAGGGTTTTCTTGCCGCTAAGAGTCACTTAAGTAACGGCGGCAAGAAAAAATCCGCTCAGGGACAACACGGAACTTCATGTGGCTAAAAAATGGCAAAGGGCAAGATCTTAGTGGTTGATGACGAGCCGGACATCGTAGAGGTAGTGAAGCTCAGGTTAGAGCTCGATGATTTTGAAGTGGTCACTGCGAGGGATGGGATCGAGGCTTTGGAAAAGGTCTTTAAGGAGAGACCTTCCCTTGTACTCTTAGATCTCATGATGCCCCGTATGGACGGTTACGAGGTCTGTCAACGGCTCAAGGTCAAGGAGGAGACAAAGGCCATTCCCATCATTATGCTCACGGCCAGGGGGGAGACAGAATCCAAGGTGGCCGCTTTCAATATCGGAGCCGATGATTATATAACCAAGCCATTTGAACCGAGGGAGTTAGTGGCGAGAGTGAAAGCCCTCTTCAGGCGGACAGAGATGAGCGCTGCCTTGGCCACCAGGGCAGAGGCCTGGAAGGACCCTGTAAGTGGACTTCCCAACATAACTGCCCTTACTGAGAACTGGAAGGAAATTATCGGGGAGAGAGAAGAATTAGGGGTAATCTGCTTAGATGTAGCCAAGCATAGTCAGGTTGAGGAGATTTACGGTTGGCGGATATTCGATAGGGTCCTGAAGGAGGCAGCGGAGGCCTTAAGGGGTTTTGCCCGGAAAGGATTGGGTGAGGAGAAGGCTCTCTCCATCAATAAGGGCAGTGGTGACAACTTCGTGCTCTTGATAGAGGCCTCTCAGGGTCGGCTTACCGCTAAGAGGATGGAAGAGCTGATCGAGCGGCTCCGAAGCTACCTGGCGAGAGA
Organism: Nitrospirota bacterium; assembly: GCA_030605915.1. Lineage (GTDB taxonomy): Bacteria > NPL-UPA2 > NPL-UPA2 > NPL-UPA2 > JAGMAN01 > JAGMAN01. Next base: position 10,597 of record JAUWHM010000121.1, read on the forward strand.
GGTCCAAGGAGGATTGGAATCCTGGCCAGGCTCTGAGCTGGGCTTTTACTTGGGCTACTCCCTCATCTTTAAGAATCCGAAGGTTAGGATGGAGAGGCAATTGGCTCGGGCCCTCAAAGGGGCGGAGAGCATAGCGGCCAATGAGAGTGAGATTGATAAGGTCAGGAGAGTAACGGAGCTTAAAGAGATTATCGGCCGTGGGCAGATTCATATTCTCTTTCAGCCAGTAGTCCATTTTAGACCCGGCAGCGTGCTTGGCTATGAGGCTCTCAGTCGGGGGCCGCGGGGAAGCGATTTAGAGAAGCCAGAAACCCTCTTTGCCTTAGCTAAGGAAGCTGGGCTCCTTTCTGAGCTGGGACGCCTCTGCCGGGACAAGGCCTTTTTAGCAGCTAAAGGGATGGAGCCCGGGAGAATACTCTTCCTCAATATTAATCCTCAGATGATAAGCGACCTCGGCTACGCTGAGGGGAGAATGTTCGCCTCGGGCAGATTAAATGTAGTCGATACTGTGTTAGAGATAACGGAGCGAACGGCCATCAAGGATTTTAAAAGATTCCGCAGTAGCTTAGAGCAGTTGAAGACATTAGGGTTGAGGATAGCTGTGGATGATGCGGGCAGTGGTTATTCCAGCCTGCAGGCCATCGCTGAGTTTAAACCAGAATTCGTTAAGTTTGATATCTCTATTATTAAGAACATAGACAAGGACAGAGTCAAACGGAGCTTAGTGGAGACTCTTCTCAAATTTTCTCAAGAGGCAGGGAGCTTAGCTATCGCGGAGGGGATAGAGCGGGAGGAGGAATACCGGATCCTTACCGAATTGGGGGTAGAGTATGGGCAAGGATATCTCTTCGCCCATCCAGGAGAACCCTTCCCCGTGCCAAAGTTTCCGGATTACGGTGAAACACGGTGAAGCACAGCTGAAGCAGTGCCGATTCTCAGGCAGTGCTGCTCCGCCGCACCGCAAAGCACAGCTGGAGCAGTGCCGTGTCACAGGCAGTGCTGCTTCACAGGCAGTACTGCCTACGGCTATAATGAAGGGACGGAGATGAGATCAGAGAAGGTTTTAGTGGTCGATGATGACCCAGATGTTCTGGAGATGGTGAAGGTTAGATTAGAGTTGAATGATTTTCAGGTCATCACTGCCCAGGACGGAGAGGAAGCTTTGAAGAAGATAGAAGGGGAAGAACCAGATCTGGTCCTCTTGGATATAGTCCTTCCCAGGATGGATGGCTTCCAGGTCTGCCGTCTGCTGAGGGAAGACATTGTCCTTTCCTACATTCCCGTCATTATGCTCACGGGCAAGGGGAATCTAAGTGGTATGGTGGCTGGGATTGAGGCCGGGGCAGATGACTATATCGTTAAGCCATTCGACCCCGCTGAACTGATTGCCCGCACTAAAATGGTCCTCAGAAGAACCTATCGAGGGCTGGATGCGAATCCCTTAACCCGCCTGCCAGGGAATGTCTCCATTACCAGGGAGATAGAGAAGCGCCTGAGGAGGAGAGAGGATTTTTCTCTTCTCTACCTTGACTTGGATAATTTTAAAGCCTTTAACGACTATTATGGCTATGAGCGAGGGGATGAAGTAATAAAGGCCACCGCGGCGACTATTATTAAGGTAGTGAAGGAATGGGGCAGTGATGACGATTTCATCGGCCACATTGGAGGGGATGACTTTGTAGTTATGACTACTCCGGAGAAGGAGGACAGCATCTGCCGGAGGATCATCGAGGGCTTCGACCGCTCCATTACCCGGTTATACGATGAAGAGGATGGGAAGAGAGGATATATCATGAGTAAAAGGAAGGGGGGAGAAAGATTCAGTATTATGACTGTGTCCATTGGGGTGGTCACCAATCTTCCCGCTTGCGCGCAAATAACCCATTCGGCCGAAGTTGCTCAGATAGGGGCGGAACTAAAAGAGAGGGCTAAGGCTCTCAAAGGGAGCACTTATGTAAAGCAGTCCCCGTAAGACCTTCGGTCTCGGACGGAGCAGGGAGGAATGTGATTATGAGATGGTTTGGATTTAAGAAAAGATATGGGGAAGTGGTAGAATCAAAACTATACCTTGGCCCCTGGGCCAGTTTCTTAGTGACAGTTGTGGCTACAGTTGGGGCGGTCGTACTTATGGTAAACCGCAAGGTGACTGAGAGCTTGGAATGGTTCCCCATCCTCCTCTGGGCGGGCCTGGTATTCATCGTCTTATCTGCCATGGGGGTAATAGTCTGCATGATGGTCTATAGGAAGTTCGTTAGCAGGCCTCTCTTCGAACTGGTCTCTCTGGCCCGGGAGGTGAGTGAAGGTTCCTTGGTGAGAGAGGCTAAGATAAACTCCAAAGACGAGATAGGGGAATTAGCCAGCAGCCTCAACCGGATGATCGATACTTTTCGGAAGTTGGCTAAGGAGGGAAGGGAGACAGCGGAGAAGATGGGTTCGGCTTCGGCTCAGGTTTTAGGAGCTAGCTCCCGACTTTCTCGAAGCAGTGATGAACTGGCTGAGGTGGTGGATAAGACGAAGACTCGGGTAGCCGAAAGTAGGCAGATGGCCGATAGGTCCATATCGGGGATGTCTGCTATAAGGAAGGGAGTGGAGGCCATCGCCGAGAGAATATTGACCCTGGCTGAGAAGTGTCAGAGAATAGGAGACACGGTCCAGATTATTAACGATATCTCCAGCCAGACAAATCTATTAGCCTTAAATGCAGGCATTGAGGCAGCCAGGGCAGGCGAACAGGGGAAAGGGTTTTCGGTGGTGGCTACTGAGATAAGGAAATTAGCTGAACGAACGGCTGAAGCTACCAGAGCAATCGAACAGCTTGTTAGCGAGATGCAGGCAGAGACCAATGCCTCCATCATGGCTACTGAGGAAGGAACGAAAGGGGTGAGGGAAGGGAGTGAATTGACTGAAAGGGTAAAGAGTTCTCTGGGGGAGATCAGTGAAATGGCAGAGGAGACGACCATGGCTACCAAGGGAGTATTGCTTTCCGGCTCCCACCAGTTCCTCTCCTCAGCCAAGAACCTGGACAGTCTCTCCCGGCAACTGAAGGAGTTAATGAGTGCCTTCAAGCTACAATAATAGAGGTAATAGTGGATAAGAAGTTGGATATGTCCCAGTTTCTGAGCACCTTCGGGGATGAGACCAAGGAGCATCTGCAGAAATTAAATCAAGGGCTGCTCTCCCTGGAGAAAGAGCCAGAGAATGAAGAGCTCGTTAATGAGATGTTCCGGGAGGCCCATACCATAAAGGGAGGAGCTCGCATGCTGGGCCTTGGCCCTATCCAGGAGTTAGCTCACCGCCTGGAAGATGTCTTGGGCGAGGTTCGGGAGAAGAGACTGAGAATAGATTCTCGATTAAGTGACCTTCTGTTTGAAGGTTTAGATGGAATTGGGATTCTTCTGGAAGCAGCCCTCAGTGGGGACCTCCCCGGCGGCCCCCGGCCGGATTTAAGCGATCTCAGCCGCAGACTTGTTGGCGCGGCGCGCCAGGCCACAAAGGCAGAAGTAGCAGGGAAAGAGGAAAGGGAGGAAGGGGAAGCAAAAGAGGCAAGACAGAAGGAACAGGAAAAAGAGCTGAAGGCTAAGCCAGAAAAGATAGTTGCCAGGGCCCCCGGCAGTGAGGAAACCATCCGGGTCTCTCTGGATAAGTTGGACAGACTTCTTCACTTGGTGGGGGAGGTCTTCACAAGTAAGGGCAGATCAGTGGAGAGATTGCATAGGCTGAGGCAATTAGCCTCCTTAGCCAAGGAGGCACAAAGAGAGCTTTCCCGCTTCATGGAGAAGCTTCAAAGTATCCCCGAGCTATCTGAATTGGCTCAGTTTCCCGAAGTCCTTCATAGGCTCTACCGATGCAACAATCTGAGTGAAAGGCTCAGGGATGAGTTGGGAGACTTCTTCACTCGCTTTGAGGAAGAAGCCCTTCCCGCAAGTTTAACCATCGATGAGCTCCGGGAAAGGGCAATAGAAGTGAGGATGCTCCCAGTGGGCTCGATCTTTGCGAGCTTCCCCCGCTTGGTGAGAGACCTTTCCAGGGAGCAGGGAAAGGAGATAACCTTTGAGATTAGGGGAGAAGAGACAGAGTTAGACAAGAAGATACTGGAAGGACTCTCCGACCCCCTCCTACATATAATCCGCAACTGTGTCGACCATGGCCTGGAAAATCCAGAGGAGCGCAAGAGTCTGGGGAAAAAGCCACTGGGTAGAATAAGATTAACTGCTTCACAGCGGGGAGGGCAGGTTCTAATCGAGCTCGAGGACGACGGAAGGGGAATAGATGCGCAGATGATTAAGAAGATAGCCCGGGAGAAAGGGCTCCTCAGCGAGAACGACATAAGGGGACTGAGCGATAAGGAGATATTCTCATTTATCTTTACTCCTGGGTTCAGCACTCGAAAGAGCACTACTCGGCTATCGGGTCGAGGAGTGGGCCTGGATGTGGTGAAGACCAATATTGAGAGATTAAATGGGGCGATAGACTTGGAGGCAACGGTGGGGAAGGGGACAAAGTTTACCCTCAAGCTTCCCTTGACCTTAGCTATCACTGAGGTTCTTCTGGTCAAAGTGAGTGGCCAGACCTTGGCCATCCCGGTGGCCTGGGTGGAAGAGGTAGTTATGGTTCATCCCGAGGAGGTGGAGAGGGTAAATGGAAGGGAAATTATCAGGGCCAGGAAGCACCGGGCTACCCTGGTGAGACTTTCTGATATCCTTAATTTGGGGAATGGATCAGCGGAGATGGAAACTTTACCGGTAGTGGTTATGGGACGGGATAACCGT